>NZ_MULM01000148.1:0-62569 GCF_002029345.1 Pseudomonas sp. VI4.1 | reverse complement strand
ACGTTAACGTCCAGCATCCAGCACGGTAGTAGCGGTAAATGGGGGGAGATCCCCATGCCGCCGTTCGCGCAGTTAAGCCCGCAAGATCTGCAAACCCTGGCGACGTTCATTCTGCACCAGTAAGCCCGGTCCCGGCACGGCCGGGTACCTTCTGCGGCCAATCGTCCCCGGGCGTGCGGCAATAACAACAACCGTGATCCTCGCAGGATGATCCATGGAATTGCACTCGCTCGTTATCATTCTGGTCGCGGTGGCCGTTGGCAGCTACCTGCAAGCGTTCACCGGGTTCGCACTGGGCATTGTCGTCCTGGCGATTGCCGTACTCACCCACGCCGCCCCGATTGCTACCGTCGCCACCACCATCACCATCGTCGCGTTTCCCAGCATCGTCATCGCCCTGTCTCGCCATTGGCGGCACATCGATCGGGCATCGTTCTTCCAGACGTTCATCGGCCTGGTACCGGGCACCCTGCTGGGCCTGTGGTCACTGGGGGTCATGGGCGAAAAGCACACCGCGCTGCTGCAACTGTTGCTGGGCGGGTTGATTGTGGCCGGCGGTATCGCCTTGTTCATGAAACCAAAACCGCATCCGTCCCGTTCCAGCTCTGCGAGCTTCGTCCTGATGGGCGTGCTCGGCGGCCTGTTGGGTGGCCTGTTCAGCGTACCGGGGCCGCCGATGATCTATCACTACTACCGTCAACCGGTGTCCATCCAGGCCATCCGCACCAGTTTGCTGGCGCTGTCCGGCGCGATGTCCCTGGTGCGCTTGATCATGCAGGGCCTGCAGGGGCAGTTGAACGCCGAGGTCATGTCACTGGGCATGCTGTCGATCCCGGTCGCCATGCTGGCCAGCTGGCTGTATGTGCGTTTTCCGCCGCAACTGTCTGACCTGAGCATGCGTCGCGGCGCCTTCGCCCTGTTTGTCGTGATGGGCGGTTTCATTCTGCTCACCGCGGTGCTGCCGAGCAGCCTGGCCGCACAGTGAAACACCTGTCAGCCGAGCAGGTCTTCGTTGTTGCCCAGGGGGGATGATTGACTGGCGCACTCGCGTAACCAGTTCATGAACACCAGCAATCGTTTGGGGAGGGAGTCGAGCGGCGGGTGAACCAGATAATAATCATAGTGGCCCGAGCGGCTGAAGCCGGCGAGGGGCAGCACCAGTTCGCCGCGATCGACGCGCTTCTGCACCAGCTGTTGACGGCCAATCGCGATACCGGCGTGGTTCATGGCGGCCGTCACGCTCAAATCGGAGCGATCGAAGGTCAAGGCGCGTTTGGGCAATGCCGCGAGCAGGTTGTGCTGCTCTGCCCAGAGCGTCCACTCTGCGTCATAGGCCGCGTGATCCCAGGCCAGGGAGTCATGCAAGGTGGTGCAGTGCCTCAAGTTCTCCGGGTTTTCCTGCAGGCGGTGGCGTCGCGCATAGTCGGGACTGCACACGGGGGCGAGCTGTTCGCGCATCAATCGATGGCTCGTCAGCCCGGGGAATTCGCCGTTGGCGTAGTACAGGGCCAGGTCGATTTTGCGGGTGCGGAAATCGACATTGTCATTGCCTACCCGCAGGTCCAGTGACACCAGGGGGTAACGCTCGACAAAGTCCGCCAGCCGCGGAACCAGCCAGCATTGGGCGATGGAAGGCCTTACATAGAGCGCGATGGAGCCCGCCACTTCAGCTTGTGACGATTGCTCAAGGGCTTCGGACAATTCCCCCATCGCATTCTGCAGTATTTCAAAGATCCGTTCGCCTTCATCGGTCAGGCTGACCTGCCGGGTCAGGCGCTGGAACAGCTTCATCGCCAGCGCGGTTTCCAGCCGGCTTATGCGGTGGCTCACGGCGCTTGCGGTCAAGCACAGTTCCTCCGCCGCACGGGCGAAGCTCAGGTGACGCGCGGCGACCAGAAAGGTGTGAAGGTTCGCAAACTGGCTGCTGTTGAGCCTGGAACTGATACGAGGAGGAAGGTTGAGCACGACAGTTTTCCCTCGAGCACAAAAGCCGCCGGGTGCAGGACGCAGTTCCAGCGGTCAAACGGACCCGGATGTGGCAAGTCGTTCATCTTGCCACATCCGGTTTTGCGCTTGAATCAGCGAGCACCCGGGCGCATTCCTGCCGCGCGGGTCCCTAGCGCCCGATCAACCCTTGCCGAGCAATTCACGGCCCTTGGCCAGATACGCGTCCATCTCGTCGCCAGGCACCATGTTGCCGCCCGTTGCCCACACCAGATGGGTGGCTTGCACCATGGCCAGCTCGTCCAGGCGCGCGGGCCAGGTAGCCTTGCCGGTCGGCATGGACTCGGGCAATGCCGGGCACGCCGGCGAGCGCGGAGGGCTCAAGACGCACACCTTCGCTGCGTTCCAGCAGTGCCAGCAAGCTGTACATTTCCTCGTCGCTGACGGTGTAGAAACCATCCAGCAAACGCTGCATGGCCTTGCCGACAAAACCTGAAGCGCGGCCGACGGCCAGGCCGTCGGCAGCCGTCACGTTGTCAATGCCGAAGTCTTGCACGATCACTTCGTCGTGCAGCCCGGTATAGACGCCCAGCATCATGCACGGCGAGTGAGTGGGCTCGGCGAAGATGCAGTGGACGGCATCCCCGAAGGCCAGCTTCAGGCCGAAGGCCACGCCGCCAGCGCGCCACCCACGCCACAGGGCAGATAGACAAACAATGGGTGTTGCGCATCCACGGTGATATTGGCCTGCGCCAATTGCCGTTTCAGGCGCTCGGCGGCCACCGAGTAACCCAGGAACAGGTTGACCGAGTTTTCATCGTCCACAAAATGGCAGGCGGGATCGGACTCCGCTTGTTGGCGGCCTTGCGCGACGGCCACGCTGTAATCGGAGGCGTACTCGACAACCGTGACGCCGTGCGAGCGCAACTTGTCTTTCTTCCATTGGCGCGCATCCGCCGACATGTGCACGGTCACCTGGAAGCCCAGCGCAGCGCCCATGATGCCGATGGACATGCCGAGGTTACCGGTCGAGCCGACGGCAATTTTATACTGGCCGAAAAAACGCCCGCGCCTTCTCGCTGTCCAGCACGGCGTAGTCGTCGTCAAGCGTCAGCAGCTTGCCGGCCAGCGCCAGGTTCTCGGCATGCTTGAGCACTTCATTATATACCGCCGCGCGCCTTGATGGAACCGGAAATGGGCAGATGGCTGTCCCGCTTCAGCCACAGCGCCCCGGCCAAGGCCAGGCCGTAGCGCTCGCTCAGCGCTTGCTGCAAGTGTGGCACCGGCACCACGTCCGACTCGATAATGCCGCCACTGGCTTGGGTTTCCGGGAACGCACGGCTGAGGTAAGCAGCAAAACGCGCGAGGCGAGCGCTGGCATCGGCGACATCGGCGGCGGTCAACCCTACATCGCTGATCGCTTCCGCGACCGGCGCCACGCCAGGATTGAACCAAGTGGTTTCTTGCAGCGCGACCAGATCGCGAATCAAAGGATGACTGGCTTGCCAGCTTTCAAGGGTTTTTCCCAAAATCATGACGTGGTCCTTTTAAACAGATAAGGCTGAAAATACGGGTTGATTCAAACGAAGTTCGACAGCAGCAGGGTCAGGCCCAGCGCGACCAGGGACGCCAGCACGGTGGCCAGGGTGAATTTCTTCAAGGCTTCGGCCAGCGAGACCCCCAGGTATTCCTTGACCACCCAGAAGGCGGAGTCCGTCACATGGGTCCAGCCAATGGCGCCGGCGCCGATGGCGATGCAGATGATTTCCTTGCTCACGCCGGGGTGCGCGCCCAGCATCGGCAGGACCATGCCCGCCGCGCTGATCATGGCCACTGTTGCCGAACCGACGGCGAAGTGCATCAACCCGGCCACCAACCACGCCAGGACGATGGGATTCATGTTCAATTGCGTCAACGAACCGGCCAGCGCGTTACCCACGCCGCTGTCGACCAGGATGCCGTTGAATGCCCCACCGGCACCGATGATCAACAGAATGCTGGCCAGTGGAGGAAAACTCTTCTGAGTGTGCGCGAGCAAGTCAGGCATCGATAAGCCGCGACGCAGGCCCAGCGCCCAGTAGGCGAACACCACGGCAATGGACAGGGCAATCAGCGGCGTGCCGAGGAACGAAATGACACTGAATGCGCCCGAGTCATGGGGCAGGGCGGTCGCGAGGCTTTTCCCGACCATCAGCAGCAGTGGCAACAGGATGGTCAGCAGCGTCAAGCCGAGGCCTGGCAAGTCCCGGGTGGTGCTGTCATCGCAATGTTCGTCGAGGAACGCGGCTTGAGTGTCAGGCGCTTCACTCTTGCAGACCAGCTTGATCCACAGCGGCCCGGCAATGATGGCGGTCGGCAGCGCGACAATCAGGCCGTACACGATAACCTTGCCGACATCGGCGCCCAGCATCCCGGTAATCGCCATGGCGGCGGGGTGCGGGGGCAACATGCAATGAACGGCCATCAGCGATACGGCCAAGGGCACGCCCAGGTACAGCAGGTTGATCCTGGTCTCTTTCGCGACCACATAGATCAGCGGAATGAGCAGGACGAATCCCACCTCGAAGAACACGGGGATGCCCGCAATGAACCCGACGAGCATCATGGCCCATGACGCACGCTCTTTACCCATGGCGCTCAGTAGCGTGCGGGCGATGCGTTCCGCGCCACCGGATTCTTCGAGCATCTTGCCGAGTATGGCGCCAAGGCCAATGACCGTTGCGAGGAACCCGAGTGTTCCACCGACACCTTTTTCATAGGAAGAGGCCATTTGCGCCAGTGGCATGCCTGAACCGATCCCCACCACGAAACTCGCGGCGGTCAAGGCCAGGAAGGCGTGGAGGCGGACTTTGACGATTAGAAAAACGATCAGAAAGATGGCGCAAAACAACACCAGCAAAAGAGTGGGACCGCTGTGCATGGTATCTCCTGGAAGAGCTTTTATTGTTGAAATCAGTGATAGAGATCACTGGCTTCGCGGCATTAGAGGCCACTCTTCAGGGACTGACAAAGGATGGATCATCAAGGTATGGATGACCTGGGATCATCTATAAGGGGGAGGGCAAGCCTGGCCCGGCCGTCCAGAATCGGTGCGACAGGGCCTGGCTTGTTGCTGCTTCAGACCAATTTGAAGCGGCTGACCATGGTTTGCAATTCGCCGCCCAGGCGCGCCAGATCACTGCTGGCGGCAGCAGAGTCTGTTGCGGCGGCAGCCGACTGTTCCGCGACATCGCGAATACTTGCAACGCTGCGATTGATCCCTTCGGCCACCGAACTCTGTTGCTCGGCAGCGGTAGCGATCTGCTGATTCATCTGCTGAATATTCGACACCGCAGCGTTGATCGTTGCCAGGACCGCGCCGGCTTCCTTGGCCGACCCCACGGTATGGCCGGCTTCGACGCGGCTCATGCCCATCATCTCTACCGCTCCTTGCGCTCCGGTTTGCAAGGTGCCGATCAGGCCTTCAATCTGCGCCGTCGACTCCTGGGTGCGGCGGGCCAACGCGCGAACTTCGTCAGCCACGACGGCAAATCCTCGACCGGCATCGCCCGCGCGCGCGGCTTCGATAGCCGCGTTGAGGGCGAGCAGGTTGGTCTGCTCGGCGATACTCTTGATCACATCCAATACCGTGCCGATGTTGGCGCTGTCATGGTTCAGGCGCTCGATGGACTGCGCGGAATGCTCCACGGTCAGGGCCAGTTTCTCGATGCGCACTATGGTCTGCTGAACCACCAGCGTGCCCTGATTCGCTTGCCGGTCGGCCTGATCGGCGGAGCTGGCTGCGGCTTCGGCGTTGCGTGCCACATCCTGCACGGTGGCGACCATTTCGTGCATGGCGGTGGCGACCTGTTCGGTTTCCAGCTTCTGCCGGGTAATGCCGGTGCTGCTCTGCTCCGTGACCGCGGACATTTCCTCGGCAGCGGTCGCCAGTTGTTCAATGCTGCCGCTCAGGCGAGTGAGCAGGTTGCGCAAGCTCAGGGTCATGGACTGCATGGCTTGCATCAGCATGCCCAGCTCGTCTTTACGGTCGCTGAGGATGTCTTGCGAAAGGTCGCCGTCAGCGACTTGGCGGGCCAGGCCCACCACGCGCTGCAGCGGCACGACGATCATCCGGGCAATCAGCAGGGCGGCCAGCAGGCCCACGATGAAACCCACCAGGGTCGCCACGCCTAACAGGGTCTTGGCTTGGCTGGCTTGGGATTCGAGGATTTTCAGCTGCAGGTTCACCGCGTCATTGGACGCGGTCGCGGCCTGTGTCGCGCGCTCATTCATTTGCGCCTGGGTCGTTTTCAGCTTGCGCAGGCTTTGCTGCAGTTCGCCAAAATCCGCCTGGTAGCGTGAGAGCTGGAGCAGTGCGGCGTCGATGTTGCCTTGGGTGGCAGGGTCGATCAGGCTATTGCGCAGTTGCTTGCCGGACTTGTTCACTTTTTCGAAGTGGGTCAGCAACCGATCGGCATACTGCTGCTCGCCGCGCAGGATGAAGTCTTTTTCACTCCGGCGTGCATTCAGCACGTCCTTGGTCAGGTCGCTGGCCTGGCGAGCAAACGCCAGGGAGCGAAGGCTGTTCTCATCGGGGTTTTCGCGAATTTCGCTGACCGCTGTCGCCGCGAGGCTGGCCTCCAGAGCGTCGAACTGTTTCACCGCCTCCCGCGCCGATACTTCCATGGCGGCCTGGGTTGCACGATTCTGGATCGACGCCTGGCTGAGCTCGAGCAATTTATCCTGGTAGTGGTCGACGTCCTGGCTGACCTGTTTCATCAGGGTGATGGTCTGCGGGACGAACATGACTTTGAGGCTGTCGGCAGCGATCCGCCGGATCTCGTCGAGGGTGACCACGGCGCTTTGGATGTCCCTGTCATCCCCGCTGATAATGAAGTTCTTCTCGTGTTGCCGCACCTGGTAGAGCCGGGTGTCGAGCTCCTTGACCTTGAGCACGGTGTCAAAGCGCTTGAGCGTGCGATCAAGGGCATCGAAACTGACCAGGGCCACCAACAGGTTGACCGACAACACCAGGCCGAAGCCGGTGAGCAGTTTTTTACGAACGCTCATGTCAAGGAAAAAGCTGGCGGAAGCAGAGGCCATGGTCAAATCCTGTATGGACACATTTATTATTCTGATGAAGGGGCCGATCGTGGCGGCCCCTTGTAGGAGTTGGCTCGCCAGCGAAGGCGTCGTCACTGCCAGCAAATATGCTGACTGACACGCCGCTTTCGCTGGCAAGCCAGCTCCTGCATCAGCATATTCAATGGCACAACGATGGCATCGTCCAAACAGCCCAGGACAGAAACGAAAACAGCGTTCAGGCGCGCGGCGACCCAGCCGCCCCCATGCGACTGGCCACCACATGGATCAACGCACCGCTGACCGCCCCTATCAGCCAGCCCCAGTCGCCGATGTTGAACATCAGCCCGAATGCGCCCATCAAAGCCAGGCTGATCGACAGGCTTCCCGAAACGATCAGCGCGAACAAGGCCTTGGTGTTCCAGCCGCCCTTGAAGTACAGCGAGCCTTCGGGAGACAGGGTGTACAGATCCTCCAGCTTGATGATCTGCCGCTTCACCAGGTAGTAGTCCGAGACCATGATGCCGAACATCGGCCCCAACACTGCGCCGAAGACGCTGACGAAAATCGTGATCGCCTGCGGACTCGACACGAACAGCCACGGGCAGACCAGCACCGACAGGATCGAGGCGATCAAGCCCCCCAGCCTGAAGTTGATTTTCTGCGGCGCCAGGTTGGCGATGTCATAGGCGGGGGAGACGAAGTTGGCCACGATGTTGATGCCCATCGTCGCGACGATGAACGTAATGGCGCCGATGATCGAGACGATCGGGTTATTGATTCTTTCAACGATCAACACGGGGTCCATGATGGCCTCGCCGAACACTTGTATCGAACCGCCAGTGACAATGACCGTGATTAACGCAAACAGGATGAAGTTGACCGGAAGGCCCCAGAAGTTGCCCTTCTTCATCACGGACTCGCTCTTGGCAAAGCGTGCAAAGTCACCAAAATTGAGGAGCAGGGCCGCAAAGTAGGCCACGATCAGCATCGCCGCGTTAGCCATCAGGCCAATGGACTCCCATCCGGTGAACTGTCGGTGGGCCAGCTGCATCGAGAAACTGTCCAGGCCGGTCTTCGAGATAATCCAGCCGGCCAGCACGAACATCACCAGATAAATGACCGGACCGCAAAAATCGATGAATTTGCGAATCGTCTCCATACCCGCCAGGAAGATCACCAGCTGAAAGAACCACATGAACGCAAAGCTCATCCAGCCCAGCGTGGACAGGCCCAGCAGACTGGTGTGGGTCAACTCCGCAGCCGAGGGCATCAAGGTGATGACCAGCACCTGCACCGCCTTGGAAGCGAAATACGTCTGCACCCCGTACCAGACGATGCCGACGATCCCGCGCACGGTCGCCGCCAGATTGGCGCCCATCACGCCGAAGGACAGGCGCGCGACCACTGGAAACGGAATGCCGTACTTTTGCGACGGCCTGCCGATCAGGTTCATCAGAAAGTAGACCAGCGTGATCCCGGCAGTCATTGACAGCAACACCTGCCAGCCCGCCAGCCCCAGAAAGAACAGACTGGCGGCAAAGGTATAACCCCCGACCGAGTGCACGTCGGACATCCACATCGCGAACAGGCTGAACGTGCCCCAGGTTCGCCCCTCCGGCTGAGTGGGGGCGAGGTCCAGGTTGTAGAGCTGGGTGAGCGTGCTCGGGATATCCACGGCCGGCGCGTAAGGGGGTTCGACGGGTACTGGCGTGATTGCCATGTTTTTCGCCCTCTGATGAGCGCCATTCGCGGGCAACGAAATTAGTGTGGCCGTATTTCCCGCAGGATGAGAACACGACTCCAAAACTGATAATAGCTACCTATACTGAAGCCATGAACGATTCTGGAACCAAAAGCATCGTCGATCGTGTCCTGCAGGTATTGGCCTGCGTGGCCAAGGCCGGACGGCCGATGGGTGCCAAGCGCATAGCCTCGCAAGTGGGGATGCCGTTAAGTACGGTTTACCGTCACCTTGCGGTCCTGAAGAAGTGGGGGCTGTTGCAGGAGCACATGACATCGGGCCTCTTTGCACCGGGGGCCACGGGTGTGCAACTGGCCTGGGGTTTTGATCAGAACTCGAACCTGATCAACCAGAGCCGCGACGAAATCAGCGCACTGGTGGAACGGACCGGCGAAAGTGTCGGCCTGCTGGTGTACAGCAACGAACAGATGGTCTGCATTGCGATGGAAGAGTGCAACCGGTCGCTGCGCTGCTCCTTTACCAAGGGCCGCGCGCATTCGTTGATGCATGGCGCATCGGCAAAGAGCCTGCTGGCATTTCTGCCCGAAGAGCTTCGCCAGCGCCTGATGCAGGAGCAGTTGGGCGACTCGCCGCAATGCCTGCAGGCATTGGAAAAGGAAATCATTGAAATCCGCAGGAACCGTTTCGCCACCAGCGACAGTGAAGTCGACCTGGGCGTCTGGGGGGTCAGTGTGCCACTGATTTCCCATGATGAAAGTCTCCAGGGCACCATCACGTTGATGGCGCCGTCGCTACGAGTTGGATCACGCGAAGCTGAGCTGATCAGCCTCACAAGAAAAGCAGGCAGCCGTATCAGCAATCGGTTCTAGCCTGTCGCTTGCCCACTGTTCTGACCCTTTTCAGAACTCACCCTCGCCGAGGACCCCTTGATGAATGCTTCCAAGTTGCTAAGCCCGATCGCTGCGGTATTTGCCCTGCTCACCATGATCTGCATGCCTGTCCAGGCGGCGGATGAGGTGATGCGAGTCGGCACCGATGCCACATTCCCGCCAATGGAATTTATCAAGGACGGTCAGCGCACAGGCTTCGACGTCGAATTGATCGAAGCCTTGGGCAAACAGATGGGCAAGAAAGTTGAATGGGTCGACATCGGTTTCAAAGGGCTGATTCCCGGCCTGATCTCCAACCGGTTCGATGTGGCGGCCTCGGCCATCTACATGACCGACGAACGCCGCCAGGTCGTCAACTTCACCGACTCCTACTACCGTGGCGGTCTGGCGGTGCTGGTCCTCAAGGACGACACCACGATCAATAAACCCGCCGACCTGGTGGCCGGCAAGAAAGTCACCGCGCAGGTAGGCACCAAATCGATCGAGTTCCTGAAAAACCATTACCCGGCGGTCCAGGTTGTCGAAGTCGAGAAGAACCAGGCCATGTTCGACCTGCTGACCATCGGCCGGGTCAACGCCGCCGTCACCGGGCGGCCAGCCGCGGTGGAATATGCCAAGTCCGAGCCGCGGGTTCGGGTACTGGATGAAGGCCTGACCACCGAGTTGTATGGTTTTGCCATCCGCAAGAAAGACACCGAACTGGCTCAGCAAATGAACCAGGCGTTGCAAACCCTGCGCAACAACGGTGAATACGCAGCACTGACACTCAAGTGGTTTGGCACAACAAAAGAATAATGACCTGATCGCCGTCCTGCGTATTCGCGCCGGATGTCTTCCAGTGGCTTAACTTGCGGAGTACATATATGGACCTCGATTTTTCCCCGGTCTGGGCGGGCTGGCGCGCGCTTTTGGCGGGCACCGGCGTCACCCTCGAAATCACGGCTGCAGCGCTGGTGCTCAGTTGTATTCTGGGTTTGTTGATCGGACTTGGTCGGCTGAACAAAGACCGCGCGATCATCTACGGTTTCTGCACCACCTACCTGACACTGGTACGCGGCACGCCGCTGCTGGTGCAACTGTTCATCCTGTTTTTCGGCTTGCCGCATTTTGGCATTCAGTTGCCTGCCTACGTGTGCGGCATTTTTCGGCCTGGGTATCTACAGCGCGGCCTACGTGTCGGAAATCGTCCGCGGTTCGATTCAGTCGGTCGAAAAAGGCCAGATGGAAGCCGCGCGCTCGCTGGGCTTGCCGTACCGAATGGCGATGCGCAAGGTCATCCTGCCCCAGGCATTCGTCCGCATGATCCCGGCACTGGGCAACGAGTTCATCGCCTTGATCAAGAACTCTGCACTGGTGTCGTTGTTGACCATTGCCGACGTGATGCACGAAGGCGAGAAAATCATCAGCGTGTCCTACCGCTCGCTGGAAGTGTACCTGGCCATTGCAGTCATCTACTTGATACTCACCGGTACCACGACATTGATTCTGCGTAGAACCGAACAAATGCTGCGTGCGGACGGGAGAGTGTGATGAGTGCAACCATTATCGACATCAAGAACCTGAGCAAATCCTTCGGGACGCACCAGGTGCTGCATAACATCGATTTTTCCGTGCAGACCAGCCAGGTGGTCGTGGTGATCGGGCCCAGCGGCTCGGGCAAGAGCACCTTCCTGCGCTGCATGAACGGCCTGGAAACCGCGGAAGGCGGCACGCTGCACGTCTGCGGCCACACCGTGGTCGAGCAGGGCCAGATGATGTCCGAAGCGAAGCTGGATGAAATGCGCAGCGAAGTGGGCATGGTCTTTCAGTCGTTCAATCTGTTCCCGCATCTGACGGTGCTGGAAAACGTCACGCTGGCGCCCCTGTCCCTGCACCGGAAGTCGCGCAAGGAAGCCCATGAGCAGGGCTTGCAGCTGCTCGACAAGGTTGGCCTGAAACACAAGGCCGATGTGTATCCCGGCACCCTGTCCGGGGGCCAGAAGCAGCGAGTGGCCATTGCCCGCGCCTTGGCCATGGACCCTAAAGTGATGTTGTTCGATGAGCCGACCTCGGCGCTCGACCCGGAACTGGTGGGTGAAGTGTTGCAGGTGATGCAGACCTTGGCCGCCGAAGGCATGACCATGATCATCGTCACCCACGAGATGGGATTTGCCCGTGAAGTGGCCGACGTGGTGGTGGTCATGGACCAGGGCGCGATCGTCGAGGCAGCGCCGCCAGCCGAGTTGTTCACCGCACCCAAGGAAGCGCGCACCCGCAGCTTCCTGCAAAGTGTCCTGGCCCGCGACGCTTCGCACGCCGGCTGATCGGCCCGTTCCTGTCTGTTTTTTGCGAGGTTACCGTGAAGCCCGATGTCGATGTAAATGCTCCCATGGATCGCGATTCAAATCCTGATTTGACCCATCGCAGCCTGTTTGCCGAACGTGCACTGCTGCCTGGTGGATGGCACGACAATGTGCTGTTGCGCTGGGACGAGGCCGGCGACCTGAGCGAAATCCGTGTCGATGCCACCCGCAGCCCGGACATGCCACTGGCGTCCGGGCCAGTGGTCAGCGGCATGCCGAATGTGCATTCCCATACGTTCCAGCGCGCCATGGCCGGCCTGACCGAAACCATGGGCGACCCGGCCGATTCGTTCTGGAGCTGGCGCACCTTGATGTACCGGTTCGCCCAGCGTCTGCAGCCAGAACATTTGCACGCCATCGGGCGCCAGCTCTACATCGAGATGCTCAAGGCCGGTTACACGTCGGTGTGCGAGTTTCACTATGTGCACCACGGCGCCGACGGGCAGCCTTATGCCAATCCGGCAGAGCTTGCGCAGCGCATCGTCAGCGCGGCGCAGGAGGTCGGGATCGGCATGACGTTGTTGCCGGTTCTCTATCAGTACAGCGGCTTCGGGCAGACCGAGCCCCTGGCGCACCAACGACGCTTCATCTCCTCGCCGGAGTGGATTCTGCAGCTGCGCCAGCGGTTGAAGGCCTCCATGCCCGAGAACGCCAATCTGCGTTATGGCGTGGCCCCGCATTCGTTGCGCGCGGTGTCCGAGGCTGTCGCTGTCGACGCTGCTCGAGGGCCTGGATGCCGATGACGACCAGGCGCCGATCCACGTTCATATCGCCGAGCAGACCAAGGAAGTCGACGAACTGCATCGCGCCCTCGGCCAGCGTCCAGTGGCATGGCTGCTGGCGCGCCAGCCCGTGGACAGCCGCTGGTGCCTGGTGCATGCCACGCACATGAACGACAGCGAATACGCCGACCTCGCGCGCAGTGGCGCCACGGCGGGCCTGTGCCTGACGACCGAGGCCAACCTGGGCGACGGTGTGTTCGATGCGCAGCGGTACCTGGCGGCCAACGGTCGCTGGGGGATTGGCTCCGACAGCAATATCACCGTCAACCCCTGGTCCGAACTGCGCTTGCTCGAGTACGGCCAGCGCCTGCTGCACCGCCGCCACAACGTACTGGCCGACGTCAACGCGCCGGTGATCGCCGACCGGTTGTTCGGCCAGGCGGTGATCGGCGGCGCCGCCGCAACCGGTCGGCGAGTCGCGGGGTTGTCCGTGGGGCAGCGCGCCGACTTCGTCGTGATCGACCGGGATGCGCCCAATGTCGATCCCGACAATCCGCGCCAACTGCTCTCTGCGCTGGTGTTCTGCGAGCACGGCGGTAATCCGGTGCGCGACGTGTTCGTCGGCGGGAACAAAGTCATCGATAACGGCGAACATGCGCTGCAGGTCAACGCTCTGCGCGACTACCGCGCCACCCTTGCCCAATTGTTGAAGGAAGCCGTATGAATCACGACGCCGTATTTACCCTGCAGCAGGGCCAGGGGCCGCTGCTGATCTCCATGCCGCATGTGGGGACCCATCTGCCCGACGACCTTCGTCCCCGGTTCAGCCCGACCGGGCTTGCCGTGGACGACACGGACTGGCATATCGAATCGCTGTACGACTTTGCCGGCGCTCTGGGCGCATCCGTCCTGCGGCCGCTGTGCTCGCGGTATGTGATCGACCTGAATCGCCCGGCCGACGGCGAAAACCTGTACCCCGGCCAGAACACCACCGGCCTGTGTCCGCTCACCACCTTCGACGGCGTGCCCCTGTACCTCGATGGGCGGGCGCCAGACGAAGCGGAAACGGCGCGGCGCCTCGAGCTTTATTGGCAGCCGTACCACCGCGCCCTGCAGGCGGAACTCGAGCGAATCAAAGCCGTTCATGGCTATGCCTTGCTCTGGGATGCCCATTCGATTCGATCGGTCATTCCCCATCTGTTCGATGGCGAACTGCCGGTGTTCAACTTCGGGACGGCCAACGCAACGTCCTGCGCCGCCGGCATCGCCGAGACCCTGCTGGCCTCGGCCAAAGACGCAGTGCCAGACTTGCCGGCGGTGTTGAACGGCCGCTTCAAGGGCGGTCACATCACCCGCACCTATGGCAACCCTGCACAACGGGTGCATGCGATCCAGCTCGAGTTGGCACAGCGCAGCTACATGCAGGAAGTCGCCCCCTATGCGCTGGACGAGGCGTTGGTGGCCCGGTTGAAGCCGGTGCTGGCGACGCTGGTGCAGCAGTTCATGGGGTTCAAGCCCAGCTGAGCCTCACCACAAAAGCGCCTCAGCTGTAGGAGCGAGCTTGCTCGCGATGGACTCCGGAACACCGCGGTTATCCAGCAAACACGCGTTATCGTTGGCGACCATCGCGAGCAAGCTCGCTCCTACACATCCAGTGCGACCACCAGGCGCCCTCGTACCTGGCCAGCCAACAGTTTCTGCGCCATCGGAATAATGTCTTTGAGCGCGACCGTCTGGGTGATCTGCTCGAGCAGAGTGCGATCCAGATCGCGATCCAGCCGATTCCAGGCGTCGATCCGGTCCTGTCGAGGGCGCATCACCGCTCTCGATCCCGGCCAGGGTGATCCCGCGCAGAATGAACGGTGCCACGCTGGCAGGGAAGTCCATCCCCTGGGCCAGTCCGCACGCGGCCACCACACCACCGTAACGGGTCGCGGCACAGGCATTGGCCAGGGTGTGGCTGCCCACGGAGTCGATCACGCCCGCCCAACGTTCCTTGACCATGGGCTTGCCCGGCTCGCTCAAGCTGGCGCGCCCGATGATGTCGCTGGCGCCCAGCGCCTTGAGGTAGTCCGATTCCTCCGGTCGGCCGGTGGACGCGACGACCTGATAACCCAGGCCGCTCAACAGTGCGATGGCGAAACTGCCGACCCCGCCATTGGCGCCGGTCACCAGGATCTCGCCGCTTTCGGGCGTGACGCCGTGGCGTTCCAGGGCCATCACGCAGAGCATGGCGGTGTAGCCGGCGGTACCGATGGCCATGGCCTGTGCCGCAGTGAATCCGGCGGGGAGAGGGATCAGCCAGTCGCCGTTGAGTCGTGCCTTTTGCGCCAGGCCACCCCAATGGTTTTCACCCACGCCCCAGCCATTGAGCAGGACCTGGTCGCCGGCTTTGTAGGCCGGGTTGTCGCTGTGCTCGACGGTGCCCGCCAGGTCGATGCCCGGGACCATCGGAAACTTGCGCACTACCGGGCCTTTGCCGGTGATGGCCAAGGCATCCTTGTAGTTCAGCGTGCTGTAGTGCACGCGCACCGTGACATCACCCTCGGGCAACTGAGTCTCTTGCAGGCTCTGCAGGGTGGCGCGATAGCCCGTGTCGTCTTTCTCAATCAGAACTGCGTCAAACATCGCTCTTCTCCTTTTAGACTGATCGTCTATAAACAGTGCAAAAAAAGTCAGGCTTTGAGTCCTGACAAGAAACCGCGCAGGAAAATATCCAACGGATGCGTGTTGCCAGTCAGCCGCGCACGCAGTACCGCACCCTCCCAACCGATCCAGAAAAACGCCGCCTGGTCCTCGCAATCCACCGCCGGGTTCAGTTCACCGCAGGCCTTGGCCGTTTGCAGGCAACTGCTCAAGCGCGCTTGCCAGGAATTGAT
Source organism: Pseudomonas sp. VI4.1 (assembly GCF_002029345.1). Taxonomy (NCBI): domain Bacteria; kingdom Pseudomonadati; phylum Pseudomonadota; class Gammaproteobacteria; order Pseudomonadales; family Pseudomonadaceae; genus Pseudomonas; species Pseudomonas sp. VI4.1. The sequence goes on along the minus strand of NZ_MULM01000148.1, from coordinate 47,026 downwards.
CACGGCGTCCAGGCGTTGTTTGAAGCTGGCCGGCAGCAAGGTCACTTCCTGGCCCAGATTGCCCACCAGGCAGCCACGCTTGAATTCATACTTGGTCATGCCGCGTTTGGCGTCTTCGACGAAGGCGGTTATGCGTTGCAGCGGCGGCAGGTCTTCGTTGAGGAAATGCCGATCGAGGCGCCGTGCGAAATAGTCGGCGTAGTTGTCCAGCACGGCATGCCCGAAGGCCTCCTTGCTTTCGAAATAATAGTAGAACGAGCCTTTGGGCACCCCGACCTGGGTCAACAGCAAATCGATGCCGGTACTCATGAAGCCCTGTTCGGTCAGCAGCGCGGTACCGCTGCGAATCAACGCATTGCGGGTGTCGGGATTGGTGCGGGGGCTTTTCGGCGGACGCCCGCGGCGTTTAGGCAAGTCGGTCATGGCATGAATATAGACCGATCGTTTATTAATGCAAGTTGAAAAAAATGACCTGCGCCTGATGGCGTTCAAGAGTGTCCGGCTAGAGGTCCGGACGCAATGAGCGTGGTGACCACCCGGCGAATCACTTGGCGACTTCGGCACTGGCCCGGCGCGATCATGGACCTGGTTTGTCAGCGAAGGCTACCTCAAGCCTTGCAGTGACCATGCAGACGCCTTCGCCAGCAAGCCGGCTCCTACAGGGTTTGGCATTGACCACCATTCATATATACGCCGGTGATCCCTTGTAGGAGCTGGCTTGCCAGCGAAGGCTACCTCAAGCCTTGCACCGCCCATGCAGACGCCTTCGCCAGCAAGCCGGCTCCTACAGGGCTCAGTGTTTTCCATAGTCCACCCCGCCGGGACCGGCCGCAGTGGTGTGACACACTGCGGCCGTTGAAGCATTGTCAGGCGATTACGGGTCGGGCAATTGCATTGCCCGGGCCTGTCAGAAGGGCAGGGCCAGCGCTCTCATTGCTTGAGCGCCTTGATCGTTGCGGCAAAGAAGTCGTTGTCCTGGACGGTGGCCATGCGTTGCGGCTTGGGCAGGGCGCTCCAGACCACTATCACCACGTTCTCCTTCGGGTTCACGTAGATGTGCTGGCCGAAGATACCGCGTGCTTCGAACGCGCCTTCGTTGGGTGTACCTTCGGCATCGGGGATCGGCCACAGCATGTAGCCATAGTTCACCTTCTTGCCATCGACGATCTTCGGCGACCCGGCTTCTTTCACCCAGTCCTTGGGCAGAATCTGCTGGCCATCGGCGACGCCGCCATTCATCAGGAACAGGCCGAAACGCCCGTAGTCGCGCAGCCGGGCGGACAGGCCGCTGCCGCCGACTTCCAGGCCATTGGGCGATTCCAGCCACCAGGTTGCGTCAGACTCCATGCCGACCTTGCTCCAGATGCGCTGGGACAGGTAGTCGCTGACGGGCATGCCGACCGCTGCGCGGCACCAGTGCACCGGCGACGTGGGTCTCACCCGTGCTGTAGTTCCAGAGGGTGCCCGGTTCGGCGACCCGAGGCAGCGAGGCCATCAATTTCAGGACGCCACCGGGAGTATGCGCATTCTGCACCTCCAGCATGCGCCGACGATCGGACTTGGGATCGGTGTAAGCCTCGTTCCAGCCCACCCCGGAAGTCATCTGCACCAGGTTGCGTACCGTCACGCCATCGTAGGCACTGCCCTTGAGTTCAGGCAGGTAGCTGACGATCTGGTCATCGATGCTCTTGATGTGCCCGTCCTGGATAGCGGCGCCGATCAGCGTGGCCGTGATGGACTTGACCACCGACATCGACATCCATCGTGTCTTCTCGGTGTTGCCCAACTGGTAGGTTTCATAAGCGATCCGGCCGTCCTTGATCACCAGCAAACCACTGACCCGATTCAGCGACACGTAGTCGTACAGGTCATAGTCCTTGCCATTGGATTGGAACTTGAAATTCGCCAGCGGTTTTCCGGCCGGCAGCGCCAGGACCTTGCCGTCATGCTTGATGGTCCGGGTCGGGAACAGGCGATCGATGTTGCGGAACGTATTGGCCTGGACGTCGGGCATCAAGGCGCCGTCATAGACTTGCTGCACCGTGCCGATGGTCTCGGCGGCATGCGGGTTGACCACATTGCCGGCCAGAGCCAGGGAGGTGGACATGGCAATGGCAGAGGCCAGTACGATTTTTTTCAGAGGTAACGAAGCTGGAAGTACGCGCATTTTGTATTCACCAGGATTGGGCGGATTCAACCGGTCGCCGCAACACCTCAATCAAAGGTGTTGCGACGACCGGATGCCGCCTTGTTATCGTCAGTCAGGTATAGCAGGCCGCAGCCTGCCAATTCCGGGTCAGTTGGGCGCCTGGTAGACGGATTGCCCTTCTACGATCGTTTCGAGCACCTTGATGTACTTGATGGCCATCGGATCGACTGTCGCGATGTTGTCCGACAGCACCACCAGGTCCGCAGACTTGCCGACCTCGATCGACCCGCGGTCCTTTTCTTCAAAGTTCTGGTAGGCCGCGTTGATCGTCGTCGCGCGAAGGGCATCGGCCACCGGAATACGCTGGGCGGCGCCGAGGACCTGGCCGCTGGTGGTCACCCGGTTCACTGCGGCCCAGATCAGGCGCATCGGTTCCATCGGAACGATGGGGGTATCGGTGTGGATGGTATAGATCAGGCCCCGATCCTTGGCCGATCGGGTCGGGCTGATACGTTCCGCGCGGTTTTTGCCAAGGAACAGGTCGCGGTGCCGGTCACCCCAGTAATAGGTGTGCAGCACAAAGAAAGAGGGGATGGCGTTCAGTCGCTTGACCTCGTCCAGTTGGTCCTCGCGCATCATCTGCGAGTGGATCACCACTTGCCGGGCATCTTTGCGCGGGAACACTTCTTGCGCTTTGCGGTAGGCATACAGCACATCGTCGATCGCCGCATCGCCATTGGCGTGAATCATGATCTGGCGGCCGGACTTGTGGACCTGCAATACCCGACTGGCCAGATCCTCACGGGTGAAGCGTGGGAATCCGCGGTAAGCCTCGTCGCCATGGAACGGCGTGTGGTAGTGCTCGCCGAGAAATCCGGTATAGCCTTGAATCGACCCGTCCGAGAATTCCTTGACCCCGCCGACCTTGATCTTGCCGCTGGATAGCGCCACCTTGTCGACCGCGTCCATGGTGTCGAAACTGCTCCAGGTCACCACACGGATCGGCAGTTTTCCAGCCTGCGCCGAGTCGTCGAGCATTTTCAACAGCACTGGCGTGGTCCCGGCCCCGTGATTGGCCGTGGTGACACCGTGCGCCGCATACCACTGCCCGGCCAGGCGGATGCCTTCCAGCTGTTGCGCTTCGGTCAGGGCAGGCCTGAGCTTGCCCACCAGGGGCAATGCAGTCTCCTCCAGCACGCCATTGGGTTCACCGTTGGCATCCCTGCGGATGACCCCGCCAGGCGGGTTGGGAGTGTCGGCCGTGATGCCGGCCAGTTTCAGTGCCGCGCTGTTGGCGACCGTGAGATGACCGGATACATGGGTGATGTAAATCGGCTGGGTGCTGGACACCTTGTCGAGGTCGGCGCGGGTGGGATGGCGCTTCTCGGCAAGCAGCGTGTCGTCGTACCCCGAACCGCTGATCCACTCCTGCGGGCCGACCTTGGCCTGTTGCGCCTTGAGTAACCCGACGAGGTCGTCGATGTTGCGAACGGTACCTATGGGGGGGCTGTTCAGGTCGGCGACGAAGGTCCCGGTGATTCTGGAAATCGCGAAATGGCTGTGGGCATCGTAGATCCCGGGGATCATGGTTTTCCCCTTCAGGTCCACCACCCGGGTGTTCGCCCCGATGTATCCGGCAAGGGCCTTGGATGCTCCCACCGCGAGGATTTTGCCGTCTCGGACCGCCACCGCTTCAGCGGCACTGTTGTCCTTGTCGACCGTCAGCACGTTGCCGTTGGTATAAACCACCTGGGCTTCCAGCTTGGACGGGTCTTGAGCGGCGTAGGCGTTGGCCGTCAGTGTGGCAAGCAGCGCAAAGGCAAATGTGTGGTGCATTGAAAATCTCCTTGGGTATCTGTTGCAGGGGGGCTGCAACAGAACGGAAAGTCATTCAGCTCATGGAAAGAGGATGGCGTTGTCGACCACGGCCTCAGTCAATCCGGACGTTGGCCATGGTCAAGCGCAGTGCGAAGCGTCGGATCAGGGCGTCACGAAGGCGGCTGAACCCTGCTTGCGGTCGGTCCCGTTCTTGGGGGATGGGCCGCTGTCTTCAAGCGCGCGCTCATCGGCGTCCGCCTGTTCCGCGGTAGAGAGATCCGAGGCCGTATGGCCGATACGCTTGAGCAGCAGGAGCATGCACACCAGGGAAACCAGGGCATAGGACGCGGAAGCGATCGCCACGCCGATGATGCTGCCGGTGGAGTTGAGAATGCCTTGGGCCAATACCGGTGTCGCGCCGCCGACCAGCAACGAACAGAGCTGGTAGGAAATCGACAGGCCGCTGTAGCGCACCTTGGTCGGGAAAGCGCGCGCCAGGATGCCGCCCACGGCACCGTAGAACATTGAGTGTGGAATGGTGGCCAGGCACATGCCGAGCGCCGCGATCCAGTAGATCTTGGTTTCCACGGCGAAGAACATCGCCGGCATGAGGATCAGTTCCGGAATGATCATCAGGGCGACGGCCTTGCGCATGTCGATCTTCGACACCAGCAGCGCACCGAACGGCTGGACAATGAACTGCACGACCAGGGACATGATGATGACGCTGAGGAACGTGCTTTGGGCGTACCCCAATTCCTTGGTGGCCCAGGACAGGGCGAAGGTACTCTTGAAGTAAGTGACATGGATGATCGGCAATACGCCGGCACCCAGCAGCACGATCTGCCAATGGTTGCGCAGCACTTCAAGGATCGGCAGTTTGACGGTTTTCTTCTGCTTCATGAGACGCTTCATGTCATCCGACTCTTCCAGCTTGAGGCGAATGACCATGCCGACGATCACCAGGGCAGCGGACAGCAGGAACGGAATGCGCCAGCCCCAGAGCATGAAGTCCGATACCGGCAGGGCACTGAGCCCGAAGAACACCAGGGTCGCCAGCAGGTTGCCCGCGGGGGAGCCTTGCTGGGCGAAGGCGGCATACATGATGCCCTTGCCCTTGGGCGCGTTTTCGCTGGCGATGAGAATGGCGCCACCCCATTCACCACCCACCGCGATACCCTGGATGATGCGCAGGACCACCAGGGCAATCGGGGCCCAGATGCCTATCTGCAGATAAGTGGGCAGCAGGCCGATGCAGGTGGTGGCCACCCCCATCATGACCAGCGTGATCACCAGGGTAGTCTTGCGGCCGATTTTATCGCCCAGGTGCCCAAAGATGATCCCGCCTATCGGCCGCGCGACAAACCCGGCCCACAGTGTGAGGAAGGACAACAAGGTGGCGGTGCCCGGCGCAAGGTCGGCAGGAAAGAACACCTTGCCGAAGACCAGGGCTGCGGCAATGCCATAGGCATAGAAGTCATACCACTCGATGGTTGTTCCGATGAACGAAGCCACTCCCGCCTTGCGGGCTCTCTTATGCTGCGCGGCAACTTCCTGGACGGCATTCATATTAAGTTCCTGCTTGTTATTATTTTCATATGACCCCTCGAAAACGGTTAAGAGGTTTGTTGATGTATCGGCGCCCCCGGCGCTGGCAAGGTCCGATAGGTTGGAGCCTATACAGACGCAACGATAAAAAATAATGATTAAATTTTATTGTGTGATACGGGATTTCATATGGTCGAGCCGACTTGCACGCCAGGCGTACCCGGCAGTTGCAGGGCCTTGAATACTTCCAGGAAGCTCTGCGCAGCGGCGGACGGCAACACGGCCAGACGAATGGCGTGGATCTCGGAAAGTGCGCCGGTGCCGTTGATTTCGCAGTAACGGACTCCGTCCTTCCAGGTCGTGGCTAATGTCTGGGGCACCAGGGCTACGCCCATGTCGTAAGCGACCATGGTCACCACGGTTTGCCAAAGGCGGGTCTCATGGCGGATGCGCGGGCTGAAACCGGCCGCCACGCAGCGGGCGATGATCAGGTCGTGATAGTGCGGGGAGACCGTGCGGGGAAACAGGATGAAGTCGTCGTCCGCGAGGGACGCCAGGTCGATTCGCGATTGATCCGCCAGCCGATGAGAGGAGGGCAGGCAGCAGAGAAATGGCTCGCGCAGAATCAGCTCGCAGCTAATGCTTTCGGGAAATTTGCTCCAGTGCACAAAACCGATATCGATCTGGCCGCGCTGCAACGCCTGCGCCTGTTCGGCACTGTTCATCTCCGTCAGGACGATCTCGGTATCCGGGTGGTCCCGCTCGAACGCTTTGACCGCCTGAGGCAGGCCGCGGTACAGGATCGAGTTGACGAAGCCGACACTCAGGCGCCCGGCGAAACCCTGGGCTGAACGCAAGGTCAGGCGCTTGGCCTGCTCGGCGCGCAGCAGCAGGTAACGCGCCTCGTCGAGCAGCACCTGGCCGGCGTTGGTCAAGCTCACCGACTTGTTGTTGCGATTGAGCAACTGGATGTCCAGTTGGCTTTCGAGCTTCTTGATGTCGAAGCTCAAGGCCGGTTGGGAGATGAACAATCGCGCGGCCGCTCGTCCAAAGTGCAGCTCTTCGGCAACGGCGACAAAGTAACGAAGTTGCTTGAGATCCATGCTGATCTGCCTCGTTCTACGATAAGTTTTGATTATCGTAGTTGATTTACTTTGTATTAGATAGTTATCGGCGGCGCCCCTACTCTTGGCTCACAAGAATCAGGAGAGCCACTATGAATGCCCCGTCAGTACGCGACCACGACCCACTGAATATCCCCGATAGCCGGGGGCTGAACCTGTTTGAATGCGATACCGGTCTGGCCGCCTTGCTCAAGGTTTATCTGCCGTCCGAACGCTATGCCCAATGGCTGCCGACCTGGCAGCAACTCGGCGCCCGCGCCGGTGGCGAGCTCGATGTGCTGGCGCTGTCGGCCGACAAGAACCCGCCGAAACTGTTGCCGCGCACCCGTCGGGGTGAAGACATCCAGAGCATTCAGAAGCACCCGGATTTCGTCGAACTGGAGCGGGTGGCTTATGCCGAGCTCGGCCTGGCTGCGATGAGCCACCGCGACGACGGCACGTTGCCGCTGACCAAGTATGCCTTGACCTATCTGTTCGCACAGGCCGAGTTCGGCCTGTGCTGTCCGGTGAGCATGACCGACTCCCTGACCCGCACCCTGCGCAAGTTCGGTTCCCCCGAGTTGGTGGCGCGGTACTTGCCGTCGCTGGTCTCGCAGGATTTCGACACTCTGTTCCAGGGCGCCATGTTCATGACCGAGCAAGCGGCGGGCTCCGATGTCTCGCGCACTCAAACCCGGGCCAGGCTGACGGACGGCGAGTGGCAGCTGTTTGGCGAAAAGTGGTTCTGCTCCAATCCCGATGCCGACCTGGCCATGGTCCTGGCGCGCCCGGAAGATGCGCCGGAGGGTATGTCGGGCGTGAGCCTGTTCCTGTTGCCCAAGCTGCGCCCGGACGGTTCGCGCAACGCCTACCGGATTCAGCGTTTGAAAGACAAACTCGGCACGCGCTCGATGGCCAGCGGCTAGATCACCCTGGAAGGCGCCACCGCCTACCTGATTGGCGAAGTCGGTCGCGGCTTCCAGCAAATGGCCGACATGGTCAATATGTCGCGCTTGTCCAACGGCGTGCGTGCGGCCGGCTTGATGCGCCGGGGCGTCAACGAAGCGATGTACATCGCGCGTCATCGTCGGGCCTTCGGCAAGCACTTGATCGACATGCCGCTGATGCAGCGCCAACTGCTGAAAATGATGTTGCCCACCGAGCAGGCACGCTCGATGTTCATGCAAATCGCTACGCTGCTGCCCAAGGCCGATGCCGGCGATGAGGCCGCGCGCAAATGCGTGCGCATCCTCACCCCGCTGATCAAGTTCCGCGCCTGCCGCGATGCGCGCCGGGTCACCGGCGACGCCATGGAAGTGCGTGGCGGGATCGGCTACATCGAAGAATGGAGCGACGCGCGACTGGTGCGCGATGCCCACCTGGGTTCGATCTGGGAAGGCACCAGCAATATCGTGGCGCTGGATATCGCCGCGCCGTGACCCGGGAGAATGCTCTCGAACCTTTGCATCAGCATCTGGCCAACGTGCTGGCCGAGGCCGCCTTGCCGGCTGCCAGCCATCGCTTGTTCGAGTCCGTGCTGCAACGGACCGTGGCGCGACTGGCCGAGGTCGCCCATGAGCGCCGCGACGAGCAGATACGCCAGGCCGGCAGTTCGCTCTATCACATCGCCACCGCGATTTTCATGGCCTGGGAAGCCAGCCGTCAGCCCGATGATGCCCGGCGCCTGGCCTTGGCCCACCTGCTGCTGCAACACAAACTCTTGCCCCGCGATCCGCTGAATCCAGAGCCTGCGATCGACGCCGGACTGCTGTCGCGCCTGGCCAACGAAAGCCCGCTTCTGCAAGCCGAAGCCATGCAGTTGTTGCCGGCCTGAACGGCCCTCACCCAATTGAGCAGAGTGTACTTATGAATCCTTCCAAAGGGGCCCTCGAGGGCCTGAAAGTGATCGACCTCAGCCGGGTGCTGGGCGGGCCTTACTGTTCCCAGGCACTGGCGGACCATGGCGCCGAAGTGATCAAGCTCGAACCCTTGAGCGGCGATGAGACGCGCGGTTGGGGCCCGCCCTTCGAGGGCGCGGACGCTTCGTATTTTCGCGGCGTCAACCGTAACAAACAGGGGATCGCCGTGGACCTGTCCCGGCCTGAAGGCATCGAGCTGCTGATGTGCCTGCTGGAAGGCGCCGATGTGCTGATCGAGAACTTCAAGCCCGGTACCTTGAAGCGCTGGGGCATCGATTACAGCGAAGTCCTGAGCCAGCGTTTTCCCGGGCTGATCCACTGTGCGATCTCCGGCTTCGGTGGCGATGGCCCCTTGGGTGGCCTGCCGGGTTACGACGCGGCGATCCAGGCGATGGCCGGATTGATGAGCGTCAACGGCGAAGCCGACAGCGGTCCGCTGCGCATTGGCCTGCCGATCGTCGACATGGTGACTGGCCTGAATGCCCTGGCGGGGGTTCTGCTGGCACTCAACGAGCGGCATCGCAGCGGCCTGGGGCAGTCTCTGGACATCACCCTGTACGACTGCGGCGTGTCGTTGCTGCATCCGCATGTGCCGAACTACCTGGCGTCCGGCAAGACCCCGCAGCTGACCGGCAATGCCCATCCCAATATTGCCCCCTATGACAGTTATTGCACGGGCACCGAGCGGATTTTCCTGGCGGTGGGCAACGATGGCCAGTTCGCCAAATTGTGCAAGCAGCTGGGCGCCGACGACGTGCTGGAGGATCCGCGCTTCGTCAACAACGGTACGCGCCTGGGCAACCGCGATGCGCTGAAGCAGGCGCTGGAAACACACCTGGCCCGGCATGACGGCGCGGCGTTGGCGCAACAGCTGATCCGGGCCGGGGTGCCTTGCGGGGCCATCGCGACGGTCGACACCGTGGTTGCCCACCCGCATACCGCGCACCGCGGCATGTTGGTGGATATCGGTGACGACTATCGGGGCATCGGTTCCCCGGTGAAGCTTTCGCGCACCCCGGCCACCTACCGCAGTGCGCCCCCGACGTTGGGGCAAAACACCCGTGAAGTCCTCGAAGGCCTGGGGCTGGATGAGCAGGTGATCGAAAAGCTGTACGCGGCGGGCATCGTTCGCGGTTGATCCGGGCCTGGATAACGCCAGCTGCACAGCGCACTGGCACCCAGCCTGACCCTTACACCCTATGGCAGGAGAAATCATGAGCCACCAGACCGATAGTCCTGAACCCTTGGTCCTGCTGGAGCAGCCCGCGCCGGGCGTGGCGCTGCTGCGGATCAATCGGCCCAAGGCGCGCAATGCGCTGAACATGGCGTTGCGTGAGGAACTGGCCGGACACTTTCGGCGCCTCGATGAGTGTGACGCTACCCGCGTCATCATTCTCACCGGCAGCGACACGGTCTTCGCCGCTGGCGCGGACCTCGGCGAGCTGGTCGACGCCACGGTGATGGACGTGTATGCCCGGCATGCCGAGCGTCATTGGCAAGCCATTTCCGCGTGCAGCAAACCGGTGATCGCCGCGGTCAACGGCTTCGCCCTGGGCGGTGGCTGCGAACTGGCGATGCATTGCGACCTGATCATTGCCGGCAGGTCGGCGCGTTTCGCCCAACCGGAAGTCAAGGTCGGGGTCATGCCGGGTGCCGGTGGCACTCAGCGTCTGGTGCGTGCCGTCGGCAAGTTCCAGGCGCTGCGCATGTTGTTCACCGGCTGCCAGGTGACGGCCGAAGAGGCGCTGCGCATCGGCCTGGTCAGCGAGGTGGTGGCGGACGCCGAGACCCTGGCGTCGGCCCTGGCGATCGCGGTCAGCATCGCCGCCATGCCGCAGATCGCCGTGGCGCAGATCAAGGAAGTGGTGCTCGCCGGCATGGATCTGCCGCTGGAGTCGGCGCTGGTGCTGGAGCGCAAGGCCTTCCAGTTGCTGTTTGCTTCCAGCGATCAAAAAGAGGGCATGCAGGCCTTTCTGCAAAAACGCCAACCGGAGTACATCGGTCGATGAACCCACACGCATTGCAGCGCATCGGTGTCGTCGGGACGGGCGCCATGGGGCAGGGCATCGCCCAGATCATGGCCCAGGCCGGGTTGGACGTCTTGCTGTTCGATGCTCGCGAAGGTGCGGCGAGCGCGGCGCGAGAGCAACTGGCGGCGACCTTCGCCAAGTTGCAGGAGAAGGCGCGGATCACCCCGCAAGCGGCCGCCGAGGCGCTGGAGCATTTGCAGGTGGTCGATAGCCTGCAAGCCCTGGTGGATTGCCAATTGGTAGTCGAGGCGATCGTCGAGAACCTTTCGGTCAAGCAGGGTCTGTTCCGGCAACTGGATGAGTTGCTCGACGCGACGACCGTGCTGGCGAGCAATACCTCGTCACTGTCGATCACCGCGATCGCCTCCGTCTGCAAGCACCCCGAGCGTGTGGCCGGGCTGCATTTTTTCAATCCGGTACCGCTGATGCGCCTGGTCGAAGTGATCGGCGGTATTGCGACCCGGCCGGACGTCATCGAGCAACTGCAGGCGCTGGTCAAGCGCATCGGTCATTACCCGGCCATTTCCAAAGACTCCCCGGGGTTCATCGTCAACCACGCCGGTCGAGCCTTCGGCACCGAGGCGTTGCGCATGCTCAGTGAGGGCGTCGCGCCGGTGGCGCTGATTCGACGCGGTACTGCGCGACGGTGCGGCTTTCGCATGGGGCCGTTTGAATTGCTGGACCTGATCGGCCTGGATGTCAGCCTGCCGGTGATGGAGTCGGTGTATCGGCAGTTCTATGAAGAGCCTCGTTACCGGCCCCATCCGCTGCTGAGCCTGATGCAAGCGGGCGGGCACCTGGGGCGCAAGAGCGGCCAGGGGTTTTATCGGTACGAAGGGCAGGGCGCCGCGCCGCGCCGGGTCCAGCCCGTGCCGCAGTGTCCACAGCTGCCGCCGGTGTGGGTGGCGGGCGATGATGAAGTTGGCAGGACCCGACTGTTGGCCTTGCTTGAACACCTGGGCGCCGAGATCGAGCGCGGCCCGCGGCCATCCGCCGAAGCCTTGTGCGTGCTGGCCTCGCTGGGTGACGACACCGCCGAATCCGCCCTGCGTCACGGCACGGACCCCGCGCGCACCGTGGCGATCGATACCTTGCTGGAACTCGACAGCCTGCGTTGCCTGATGGTCAGCCCGGCGACCCGGCTGGACATGCAGAACGCCGCCCATGCGCTGTTCAGCGCCGACGGCGGCACGGTGGCGATGATCCGTGACAGCTGCGGTTTCATCCTCCAGCGCACCCTGGCCTCGATCGTCAACCTGGCCTGCGATATCGCGCAGCAGGGCATCGCTTCGGTCGCCGACATCGATATGGCGGTGCGCCTGGGCCTGGGTTATCCGCAGGGGCCACTGGCGTGGGGCGATCAGTTGGGCGCTGCGCGCCTGCTGCAGATCCTGCAACGCATGCATGACCTCACCGGTGACCCGCGTTACCGCCCCAGCGGCTGGCTACGCCGACGGGCGCGCCTGGGCATGTCCCTGTGCCAGCCGGAAAACCTGATGCCGGCCTGATTTGTCTCAACCCATTTTTAGCGGAAACATTGCCATGCTTGATGCCTATGTTTACAGCGGTTTGCGTACACCTTTCGGTCGCCATGCCGGCAGCCTGTCCGGGGTGCGCCCGGATGATCTGGTCGGGGGCCTGTTGGCCCGGATTATGGAAGCGTCGAATTTCCCTGCCGAAGCGCTGGAAGATGTGATTCTCGGCTGCACCAATCAGGCCGGTGAAGACAGCCGCAATGTGGCGCGCAATGCTTTGCTCAGTGCCGGTTTGCCGTTCAGCGTGCCTGGGCAGACAGTCAACCGCTTGTGCGCCAGTGGCCTGTCGGCAGTGATCGATGCGGCGCGGGCAATCACCTGCGGTGAAGGTCGGCTGTACCTGGCCGGCGGCGTCGAGAGCATGTCGCGGGCGCCCCTGGTGATCGCCAAGGCCGAGAGCGCTTTCAGCCGGACCCAAGAGCTGGCGGACAGTACCATCGGCGCACGTTTTTCCAACCCGAAGCTGGTGCAGCGTTACGGCAACGACAGCATGCCGCAGACCGGCGACAACGTTGCCCTGGCGTATTCCATCAGTCGCGAGGACGCTGATCGTTTCGCCGCCGCGTCTCAAGCGCGTTACCAGGTCGCCTTGCAGGCTGGCGTACTGGACGACGAAATCCTGGCCATCGACGTGCCGACCGGGCGCAAAGGACAGACCCAGCGCGTCAGCCACGACGAGCACCCGCGACCACAGTCCGACCTGGCAGCATTGTCACGGTTGCAGCCGCTGTTCCCGAACGGCGTCGTCACCGCGGGCAACGCCTCGGGAATCAACGATGGTGCCGCCGCCGTGTTGCTGGGCAACCGCGAGATCGGCATTGCGCATGGGGTGCAACCCATGGCACGGATTCTCTCCTCGGCAGTGGTCGGGGTGGAGCCCCGGATCATGGGCATTGGCCCGCACCGGGCGATTGAAGTGGCCTTGCAGCGGGCCGGTATCAGCCTCGCCGAAGTCGATCTGATCGAGATCAACGAGGCGTTCGCCCCACAGGTGTTGTCCTGCCTCAAGGCGCTGGAGCTGAGTTTCGACGACCCGCGGGTCAATCCCAACGGCGGCGCCATCGCCATCGGCCATCCACTGGGCGCCTCCGGAGCCCGGCTGGTGCTGAGTGCCTGTCGCACCTTGCAGCGCAACAACCTGCGCTACGCCGTCGTCAGCCTCTGCGTCGGGGTGGGCCAGGGCGTGGCCATGGTCATCGAACGCGTCTGAGCCTGGAGCTCGGCGCAACCCCTTATATCAACAATAAAAAAGGGCGCTCAAGCGCCCATGGGATAGCTTTGTCATGAATCAGACTTCAACCCTGACACGCCTGGCACTGGGCGTCTTCACCTGTTCCGTCGGCCCGCTCGCCCATGCCGACTTCATCAAGGACAGCCATGCCACCCTGGCCTTGCGCAACATGTACCTCAACCATGACTACCGCGATCAGCCGGGCCCTGCCGGACAGAGCAAAACCGAGGAGTGGGGCCAGGGGTTCATGCTCAATTACACCTCGGGCTTTACGGCCGGGAGCCTGGGTTTCGGCGTGGATGCCATGGTGCTGCAGGGCGTAACCCTGGACAGCGGCGCGGGTGATCATCGCGGCAGCTCGATGATTCCAAGCGACGGCGATGGCGCCGCCGCTGCATGGAGCCGTCTGGGCGTGACCGGCAAATCGCGCCTGGGCAAGACCGAGGCGCGGCTGGGCACACTGACGCCCAAACTGCCGATCCTGCAGGCGAACGACGTCGCCTGCTGCCGCAGACGTTCGAGGGGGCACAACTCACCAGCCAGGACATCGATAACCTGACCGTCACTGCGGGCCGCCTGGACCAGGCCACGTCACGGGCGTCCAGCGACCGTACCGGCCTGGCGGTGGGTGGCGGCACCCGGGAAAGCGATGAATTCCTGTTCGCCGGGGCCGACTACAAACTCAGTAAAAACCTGACCGCACAATATTATGTGGCCAACCTCGAGGACTATTACACCCAGCAGTTTTTCGGCTTGCAGCATACGCTCGCGCTGGGCGAAGGCCAGTCGATCAAGACCGACCTGCGTTACTTCGATACCGGTTCCAGCGGCGCCAACGGCTCAGCCCGCGGCCGCGCCGACGGTTACCGCGTCGGGGGCTATACCCCGGACAATTCCGGCGAAATCGATAACCGAACCTGGAGCGCGATGTTCACCTACTCCGTGGGTGGCCATGCGCTGACGGGGGGCTACCAGCAGGTTTCCGATGGCAGCAACTTTGTCCAGCTCAACCAGGGCACGCTACCCGGCAAAGGCGCCCAGGGCGCGAGCCTCTATCTGTTTACCGATCGCCTGCTCGCCAGCTTCAACCGCGCCGGCGAACGCACCTGGATCGGTCAGTATGCCTATGACTTCGCGCCGCTGGGCGTGCCCGGCCTGCGTGGTTCAGTGAGCTATTTCAAGGGCGATCACATCAAGAGCGCCACCCACGTCGACCAGCAGGAATGGGAGCGCGACCTGGCGCTGGACTACGTCATCCAGAGCGGCCCGTTCAGCGGAGTGGCCCTGGGCTGGCGACACAGCACACTGCGCTCGCAGCTGGCTCCCGCCCAAGACCTGAATCGTCTGGTCGTCAGCTATACCCTGGCGCTATTCTGATTGCCGGGGCACCGTTTGTAGAAGGGGCCAGGCCGCAAGTTCGGTTTATCATTGAGCTCGGCAGTTTGCCGAGCTTGACCCAGGCTTGCCGGTCGTTCTTATAGTTAGTGTTCCATCAGGGAGTGGTTCAGGCCTATCAGGCCGATTGATAAGGAAGCGTCATGACTCAACGGCTACTTCAACTTGATCAAGTGTCGTTCACGCTGCCCGACGGGCGCATGCTGTTCGATCGCTTGAACCACACCTTCAGTACCAGGGCCACGGGAATCGTGGGCGCCAATGGCTGTGGCAAGTCCTTGCTTGGCCAGCTCCTGACGGGGGAGCAACTGCCCACCAACGGCATCGTCCGCCGCGAAGGGCAGGTTTATGCCGTGGCGCAGTTACTGGAACCCGAGCGCTATCCCAGCGTTGCCGCGCTGACCGGGGTCGAGCCTATTCTGGCGGCACTGGAGCGCATAGCCCAAGGCAGCGTCGACGATGACGACCATTTGCTGGCGGTCGACCAATGGGATTGCGCCATGCGCCTTGAGGTGCAACTGCAGCAGATCGGCCTGGGTCATTTGAACGCCGACTCGCGCACCGACGCACTCAGTGGTGGCGAACGGCAACGGGTGGCGCTAATGGGGGCGTGGTTATCCAGGGCCGACTGGCTCATTCTGGATGAGCCCAGCAACCACCTGGATATTGATCAGCAACACAAGCTGGCGCAGCAGATCGATCGCTGGCCCAACGGCCTGGTGTTGATCAGCCACGACCGCGGACTTCTGGAGCACGTGAGCGAAATTGTCGAGCTTTCGCCATTGGGGCTGGCGGCCTATGGCGGCAACTACAGTCAGTATGCGGCGGCGCGCGAGCAAGAACAGCAGGCATTCCAGTCGGCATTGCAAGGTGAGCGGATGCAGGCCAAGCGTGAGCAACGTGAGATGCTCGTGCAGATGGAGCGCCAGCAACGGCGCAATGCCCGCGGCGACCGTCAGGCCCGCGATGGCAATCAAACCAAACTGATCACCAATGCCCAGAAAGAGCGCAGTGAAAACAGCCAGGGAAAATTGCGCCTCAATCAACAGGTGGCCCGGGAGCAGCAGCAACAGCGGATCGCCGAGGCCCGGGCGCGGTGCGCACCGGAGATTCAACGCATGATGCTGTCTCCGGAAAGCGTAGTGCCCAATGGCAAGCTGATATTGCAGCTCAACGATGTCGTGCTGCCGTTCGGTCATACGGCGCCGATCAATCTGACGCTGACGGGGCCTAGGCGCATGGTGATCCTGGGCGCCAACGGCAGCGGCAAGTCGACCCTGTTGCGAGTAATCGCTGGCCAACTGCCGGTGCGCGGAGGCGAACTCATCTGCAGTTGCCACGTCGGCTGGCTGGATCAACACGCCGGATTGCAGTATCCCGAACGTACGGCGGTGCAGTGGCTCCATGAGAGTAATCCGGAGTTGCCCGAAGCCGAGGCAGAACCCGGCTGGCGCAGATGGGGATCGATGCGGATCGTGCGATGCTCGAGACCTGTCAGTTGAGTGGCGGCGAACGCCTGAAAATAGCCCTGGCGGCGCAGCTGTATGCACAGCGACCCCCGCAATTGCTGTTGCTGGACGAGCCGGATAACCATTTGGATCTGCCCAGTCGAATCGCGCTGGAGCAGATGCTTGATCAGTATCAAGGGGCCTTGATCGTCGTCTCTCACGACAGTGCTTTCCTGCAGGCCCTCCATCTTGATGCTGAGCTCCAGCTCAACAGCTAGAGGTTGTTGTCCAGGCTTTACAGTTTATGGATAGAGTTCATCGAGCACCTGCATCAGCGCTCGCTTGCGTGGGTTTTCCAGGCCGGTCCAGGCCACGCCGATGCCG
This sequence comes from Pseudomonas sp. VI4.1, assembly GCF_002029345.1. NCBI lineage: Bacteria > Pseudomonadati > Pseudomonadota > Gammaproteobacteria > Pseudomonadales > Pseudomonadaceae > Pseudomonas > Pseudomonas sp. VI4.1. The sequence goes on along the minus strand of NZ_MULM01000148.1, from coordinate 30,466 downwards.
GCGCCGCTCATGGCCAGTGTCAGGGGGCGGGTCACGACCCCGATGGGCAGCGCCGATGCGGCACCGCTGGGCAAGATGCCGAGGCCCAGGCCGGCGGCCACCAAGGCCAACTGGGTGGTGAACTCGCCCATCTCCCGGGCGATCGTCAGGGTGACCTTGCGTCGGTGAAAACCCGCCAGCATCTGGTCATACAAGCCGGGCGCGAACTTGCGCGCCAGCACCAGCATCGGGCATCCGGCCAGATCCTGAGGCTTGATACGACGCTGGGTGCACAGCGGGTGGTCTTGCGGCAGCGCCACCACCAGCGACTCCTCGAAGAGCATGCGCGTGTGCACGCCAGCCACATTCAACGGCAGGCGTACCAGGCCAAAATCCAGGGCGTTGTCCAGCAAGGCCCGGGCCTGCGGCAGCGAAGGCATGTCCTTGAGGTCCAGTTCGATACGCGGGTAGCGCTCCTCCAACGTACGCACGAGCACCGGCAACAAGTGCGACAAGGTTGAAGAGACAAAGGCCAGGCGCAACACCCCGACCTCTCCGGCCGCGGCCTGCTGCAACACCTCGCGGGCGCGCCCGGCCTGGCGCAGGGTCGCCAGGGCTTCGGGCAGAAACAGCGCCCCTTCCTCGGTCAACTCGACCCCATGCCGGTCACGCTCGAACAACTGCGCCCCGACATCTTCCTCCAGGGCACGTATTTGCGCACTCAAGGCCGGCTGGACAATGTGCAGGCGCGCCGCCGCACGCCCAAAGTGCAGCTCTTCGGCCAGGGCTGCAAAAGCCCGCAGATGTTTGAGTTCCACTGATCCTCCCGATGCGTTGCAGCCTGCCTGGTGATCACCAACGGTGATCACGGCATCACCATAAACGATTGGCACGCCAGGGCGATAGCGGTTGAAAGTGGCGTCATTGCCCCATTCATCAATCCAGGACAGGGAGACACACACATGATCGATAGCTTTCGCCTGAACCGGCGTCGGGCGCTGATCACCGGCTCCGTGCGCGGCATTGGCCTGACCCTGGCTCGCGGGCTGGCACAAGCGGGCGCCCAGGTGGTGCTCAATGGCCGCGATGCCGAACGCGCCCGGGGTGCCTGCGCGCTGTTACGCGATGAAGGCCTGGACGCCGAATATTCGGTGTTCGACGTGACCGACCACCAAGGCGTCGCGATGGCCGTCGATGCTTTGGAAAACCGCCTGGGCCCCATCGACATTCTGATCAACAACGCCGGGTTGCAGCATCGTCAGGTGCTAGAGGACGTCAGTGCCGAAGACTGGCACCGGCTGATGAGCACCAACCTCGATGGCGTATTCAATGTGTCCAGGGCGGTGGCCCGACACATGATCGCTCGCCGGCGCGGCAAGATCATCAACATCGCTCGGTGCAAAGCGAGCTGGCCCGCCGCTCTATCGCGCCCTATGCCGCCAGCAAGGGCGCGGTGCGCATGCTGACCCGTGGCATGTGTGCCGACTGGGCCGGCCATGGCCTGCAGATCAATGCCCTGGCGCCGGGCTATTTCCAGACCGAGCTGAACCAGGCGCTGGTCGACGACCCGGCGTTCTCCGACTGGCTGGTGCAACGCACCCCCGCCGGGCGCTGGGGCACGGTCGAGGAACTGTGCGGCGCGGCAGTGTTCCTTGCCTCGTCAGCGTCCGACTTCGTCAACGGCCAGACCCTTTTCGTCGATGGTGGCTTGACCAGCGTCGTCTGACTCCCACGCCAAGGACTCCTACATGCCTCAATCCCTGCCAACTCTCTGCGGCTCCATCATGGGTGCGCCGTTTTCGCTCTCGGCAAAGATCCACAACGCGGCCTACGCGGCCCTGGGCCTGGACTATACCTTTGTCTGTTTTGGCGTCGAAGATCCGGGTGCCGCCGTGGCGGCCATTCGCGCGCTGGGCGTGCGCGGCATGAACGTCTCCATGCCCTACAAGACGGCGGTGATGCCGCATCTGGATACGATCGACGAATCGGCCCGGGTGATTGGCGCGGTCAACACCATCAACAACGTCGACGGCGTACTGACCGGCTACAACACCGACTACCTGGGCGCGATACGCGCCCTGCAGGAAGTCACCGAACTGCACGGCAAGCGCATCGCCGTGATCGGTGCCGGCGGCGCTGCTCGCGCGGTGGTCTACGGCTGCCTGCAAGCGGCGGCCGAAGTCAACGATGTCAACCGCAGCCTCGAACGCGGTGCCGCCCTGGCCGAGGACCTGGGTGCCCGGTGGGGCGGCAGCGTCGAAGCGTTCACGGCCACGCCCTTCGATATCGTCATCAACGCGACCTCCGTGGGCTTCAAGCAGCCGGACAGCAACCCGCTGGACGGCCGCCTGGCCAGCCACCTGGTTGTCATGGATGTGGCGTTCATGCCGGTGCAGACCGCTCTGCTGCGGCAAGCCAAGGCGCTGGGTTGCAGCACCGTGGCCGGCACACGGATGTTGGTGCACCAGGCGTGTCGGCAAATTGAGTTGTACACCGGCAAGGAGGCGCCTATCGACATCATGGAGCAGGCCATGCTCCAGGAAATACAGCGGTTGAAATTGTAAGCCACCCAACGACCCGTCAATAACAAGATGCCGTAAAGGCACCTGGAGGCACCACGATGACTCACGATCATTCTCCATCCGACATCGCTGCGATCCCCGACGAGCGCGAGCGCAAGAAAGACTTGCACCGTGCAGCCTGGGCCTGCTCCCTGGGCAGCGCCCTGGAATACTACGACTTCGCGCTTTACACCCTGGCCTCGGCACTGATCTTCGGGCCGCTGTTCTTTCCTGAACAGACCCGCGCCATGAGCCTGATCGCCAGTTTCGGCACCTACTTCCTGGGCTTTGCGATACGGCCGCTGGGCGGCGTACTGTTCGGCATGATCGGTGACCGCGTCGGGCGCAAGTTCGTGCTGGCGTCGACGGTGCTGTTGATGGGCATTTCCAGCACCCTGATCGGTGCGCTGCCAACCTTCCATCAGGTCGGCTACCTGGCCCCGGTACTGCTGGTGATTTTGCGACTGCTCCAGGGGCTGGGCGCCGGTGCCGAACAGGCCGGTGCGGCGGTGATGATGACCGAGTACGCGCCCGAGGGCCGGCGCGGTTTCTACGCCGCCTTGCCGTTCCTCGGCATCCAGTTGGGCACCATTCTCGCGGCGCTGGTGTATTTCCTGGTGGTCAGCGGCAATGACAACGTGATCGAGAGCGGGCTGTGGCGTGTGCCGTTCTTCAGCAGCGTGGTGATCGTCGCACTGGGCCTGTACATGCGTATGTCACTCAAGGAATCGCCGACCTTCATCCGCCTCAAGGCGCTCAAGCGCGTCTGCGTCAACCCGCTGCACAGTGCGATGAAACACTCCAGGCCCACCTTGCTGATCGGCATCGGGCTGCGCCTGGGGGAAAACGGTGGTTCATCGATTTACCAGGCCCTGGCTGTGAGCTACATCGTTGGCGTGGTGGGTCTGCAAGGACCGGTGGGCGTGCTGACACTGATCTGCGCAGCCAGCCTCGGCGCGATGACCGTGCCGATTGCCGGCAAGCTCAGCGACCGGTTTGGTCGTGTGGTGGTCTACCGGGCCTTTGCGCTGCTGCAACTGGCCCTGGCCTTCCCGGTGTGGTGGGTACTCAGCCTGGGCAACGTGGTGGCGAGCGTCGTTGCCATCTCCATCGCGCTGGGTATCGGTACCTGGGGCATGTTCGGCACCCAGGCGGCGCTGATGCCCGAGCTGTTCGGCTCGCGTCACCGCTACATGGGTGTATCGATCGCCCGGGAAGTGTCGGCGGTGATCGCGGGCGGCATTGCGCCGATGATCGGTGCCGGCATCATCGCCCTGGTCGTGGCGAGCCACGATGGCGACGCCAGCGCCGGTGTCAACGCCTGGCTGCCGATTGCCTGCTACCTGACGCTGCTCACGCTGATCACCCTGTACACCACGTTCAAGACCCCGGAAACCCTCAACCGCGACCTGGACGAACCCCGTGATGCCTGGGAAATAGCCAGCGCCGCAACAGCGATACCTGTCCAGTCCGGAACCCGTACACGCACCGCGTAGTAAGACGATCAAGCAAGTCGATCCGTCGCATCAACAGCAGTCGGCAGGATCCCAAGGTCCCGCCAGGCTGCTGCTGATTGCCGCTGCTATTGTTTTTGCGGATCGAATTGCTTGTCCTTGATAAACAGCGCGGGAATCACGCCGCAGATGAAGTAGGCCGCGCCCATGACGAGGAAGCCCACGCCGATCGAGCCATGCGAGGCGAGGAAGCCGATAGCGGCCGGCGCAATCGCCGCGCCCAGACGCCCGATATTGTAGGCACCGCCTACGGCGGACCCGCGGAATTTGGCCTCGAAGCTTTCGGTCATGTACGTGGCGTTCACACCATAAGGAATGCCGTACAAGAAGCCGAACACCACCAGCATCCACAGGATGTTGTCCTGGCTTTGGAACAGCACGATCACCGGCAGGAATATCGCGGTCCCCAGGGCGCCAAAGGCGAACACGGTACGCCGCCCGATACGGTCAGCCGCCAGGCCCGCCAGGATTTTGCCGAGGATCATCGCGGTGTAGGTGCCGACCATGTAGCCGGTCATGGACTTGAGGTTCATGCCCAGTTCGCTTTCCAGGTACGTCGGCATCCAGTTGTTCACACCGTAGTAACCGAACTGCAGAAAGCCGGCAGTCAGGGCCCAGAAGATAAACATCCGGCTGGCCTGCGGATCACTGAAGATCAGCTTGTACATGCTCTCGCGCTTTGCGGGGATTGACTGTTGGGCGCCGCTGATTTTTTTCCGGGCGCGCTCGGCCTGGGCGTTGATCCAGGTTTGTGGCTCCGGCACGAATCGTTGCATCACCACGGCCAGGATCACCGGGATAATGGCGATGTAGAACAGCCAGCGCCAGCCATGCACTGGCAGTATCCAGCCCGCCAGCAGGGTCGCCACGATATACCCCACCGACCAGCCTGCCTGCAGGGTGCCGAGGACGGTGGTGCGGTAGCGGGTGGGCACGTATTCGGACATCAATGTGTTGCAGGCCACGTACAGTGCGCCGATCCCCAGCGAGGCCACGAACCGGGTGATCGCGAATTGCCAATAGCTGTGCGTCAGGCCCAGGACAGCGGTGCCGACGGAAAACAGGACGATACTCCAGACCACGGTTTTCACCCGGCCGAAACGATCGCAGGCCCAGCCGCCGTAGATGCCACCGATGGCCATCCCGGCCAGGGTAAAACTACCCAGGCTGCCGGCCTCGACGTTGCTCAGGCCGAACTCGGCCTTCAGGCTACTGAGGCTGTAGGACAGCAGCATCAGATCGGCACCGTCGATCAACAATCCAAGAAAGCAGAAGATGAAGACCAGTACCCAGGTACTGGTTTTGGCGTGCGTCGTCGCACTCGCCTGAGCAGCAGCGTCCATAGCGTAACCCTATTGTATTTATGGGAAGGGGATTTGAGCCGGAAATTGAAAGCCCGTGGCCTTAGCCTTGCGCGTCGCGGATCATGTTGCGGGCAATGACCAGCTGTTGGATCTGGGTGGTGCCTTCATAAATGCGGAACAGGCGAACATCGCGATAGAAGCGTTCGATGGCGTATTCGCTGACATAGCCGGCGCCACCATGAATCTGTACGCAGCGGTCGGCGACCCGTCCGCACATTTCAGTGGCGAACATCTTGGCGCAGGAGGCTTCCGTGCTGACGTTACGTCCGTCGTCACGCTTGCGCGCGGCATCGAGGACCATGCAGCGGGCTGCATAGATTTCCGCCTTGCTGTCGGCAAGCATCGCCTGGATCAGTTGGAACTCGGCAATCGGCTTGCCGAATTGCTTGCGCTCAATCGCATATTGCAGCGAATCGGCCAGCATGCGCTCGGCGGCGCCGACGCTCAGGGCGGCAATATGCAGGCGACCTTTATCCAGGACTTTCATGGCGGTTTTAAAACCCACGCCTTCAACGCCACCGATCAGTTGGCTGGCGGGAACGCGGGCATTTTCAAAGATCACGTCGCAGGTGTGAGCGCCTTTGTGGCCCATCTTGTGATCGGTTTTACCCAGGGAGATACCGGCCGTATCACGCTCGACGATGAACGCACTGATGCCGCCGGAACCCTTGATGGCCGGATTGGTGCGCGCCATCACGGTGAAGATGTTGGCGTGGGGCGCATTGGTGATGAAGCGCTTGGTGCCGTTGAGGATATAGCTGTCGCCGTCACGCACGGCCGTGGTTTTGAGCGAGGCCGCATCAGACCCCGAATCGGGTTCGGTCAGGCAGAAGGCACTGAGCAGCTCGCCACTGGCCAGCTTTGGCAGGTACCTGGCTTTCTGCTCCGGGCTGCCATCGAGCAGAATGCCGATAGAGCCGATGCCGTTGTTGGTGCCAATGTAAGAACGAAAGGCCGGGGAGGTGCGGCCCAGTTCGAAGGCGATGTTGACCTCTTCTTCCATGGTCACGCCCATGCCGCCGAACTCTTCCGGCAGGGTCAGGCCGAACAGCCCCATCTCTTGCAATTGCACGACGATGTCGGCCGGGATGTTGTCGGTCTCGGCCACCTCGTTCTCGCGGGGAATCAGCACTTCGCTGACGAACTGACGAAGGGAATCCAGCAGTATCTGCAGGGTTTCGGTATCACGGATCATGTGCGCTCCCAAGGCTCGCGAGCGAGCCGGTTGTTTAGGGCGCCGTTACTCCGTTGCGTCAGCGAGCAGCGGCGCCAATGTTATTGACCATGTTGATCAGGCGAGGCCCGATATCGTCCACGAGCTGCTCACGGGGTAGCTGAAAGCTCGGTCCACCGCAGTTGAAGGTCAGCAACCCGTACTGCGGGTGCAGCAACGGCACTGCAACGGAGTTGACGTCGCGGTGCCACTCACCCACCGACAGGCAGAAGCCGTAGTCGGCGTAATCCCTGAAGGCTCTGTCCAGGCCCTTGCGGATGGCTGGCCATTGCTCCGTTTCACGCTGGCGAATGTGGTCGAGCAGAAATTCCCGCTCGGTTTCCGGCATCGCCGCCAGGCACGCCCGGCCCACCGAGCTCTGTGCCAGCGGCAAGTAGCTGCCGATCTGCCGGCGCATGGTCATGTTGCCCTGACCCTGGACCACATCCAGGTACACCATCTGCAGTCGATCGCGGGCGGCCATGGCGACGGCCGCCTGGGCGTGATTGGCCAATTCCTCCATCAGGGGATGCGCCACCGTGCGAATCGCCAGGTTCGACAACATGGCGTAACCGAAACCCAATACGCCAACGTCCAGCTGATACTTGCCTGAATGCACTTCACGCTTGAGGCAGCCCAGGCGCATCAGCGTATTGGTCAGCCGCGTCACGGTCGGTTTGGGCAGCCCGGTCATCCGCGCCAGGTCCTGATTGCCGAGCACGTTGTCCCGCGGCGTGAAACACCGCATCAACTCAAGCCCGCGGGCCAACGCCGTCACGAACTGGCCAGTGCTTTCGTCATCGCTCAGCGCGCTGGCGGGATCGAGCATCCCCATCTTCAGCAAGCCGATTTCATCCGTTCCTTTCGTCTGGTCCACGGCCTGGTGATCTGCCTTGTTGCGACCCATGGTAGAACCTCGCTTTCGAGAAATGCAAGAAAATAAAATACAGTTTCGCCTGACGAAATTGTATTCGCTGCTTCAAAAAAAACCAACCCATTTATGGATCGCTTGTAAAGCACTGTATTTAAAGGATTAAACAAGATTTATCAGTTTGCCTGTTTACAGCGATTTATCAGCGTCTCTATGATTGGATGTAATTACGGTATTCAGTTTCGTCTAGCGAAACAAAAATAAGAGGTAAGTATGGACTCCCAGCCCAACGCTGTAGTGGCTCTGCACATTCGCGATGACGCCGTCGCTGTCGTACGGATCCAGCGGCCCGAGGTCAAGAACGCGCTCAACAGCGCAGTGCGCGAACAGTTGGCTGAAATCTTTCGCGCCCTGGCCTGCAATGAACGGGTGCGTGCGATCGTTCTCACCGGTGGTGAGCAGTGCTTTGTCGCCGGTGCCGACATCCGCGAGTTCGCCGAGGCCAGCCCGATCGAGATGTATCGCCGCCACACGGAGTACTTGTGGGAGGCCATCTCTCGTTGCCCTAAACCGGTGATCGCCGCGGTGAACGGTTTTGCCTTGGGCGGCGGCTGTGAACTGGCGATGCACTGCGACATCATCGTTGCAGGGCAGTCGGCACGCTTCGGCCAGCCGGAGGTCAAGCTTGGCCTGATGCCGGGCGCCGGTGGCACCCAACGGCTGATTCGCGCCGTCGGCAAATTCCAGGCGATGCGTATCGCACTCACGGGCTGCCTGGTCGCGGCCCCCGAAGCGCTGGCCATGGGCATGGTCAGCGAGGTGGTGAGTGACGAGCGCACAGTGCCGCGCGCCCTTGAGCTGGCCGCTGAAATAGCCGCCTTGCCGCCGGCTGGCTGGTGGCGCAGATCAAAGAGGTGCTGCTGCTCGGCGCCGACTTGCCCCTGGACAGCGCCCTGGCGTTGGAGCGCAAGGCGTTTCAGTTGCTGTTCGATTCCAGGGACCAGAAGGAGGGCGCTACTGCCTTCCTGGAAAAACGCCAAGCCACCTTCTCGGGAGAGTGAAGCATGACACGCGAGATCAACCGTATGGCGGTGGTGGGGGCTGGCATCATGGGCACCGGCATTGCCCAGATTGCAGCCCAGGCCGGTATCCAGGTCCTGTTGTTCGATAACCGCGAAGGCGCCGCCCAGGCCGCTCGCGATAACCTTGAACAGACGCTGGACAAGCTGGCGAGCAAGGGCAAGATCCTCGGCGCAGACGCACAGGCCACACTCGATCGCCTGCAGGTAGCGACCGCGCTGACCGAACTCAAGGAGGTCGAGCTGGTCGTCGAAGCCATTATTGAGCGCCTCGATGCCAAGCAGGCGTTGCTCGCCCAGCTTGAAGCGGTCGTCGCTGACGATTGCATTCTGGCCACCAATACCTCGTCGCTGTCCGTGACCAGCATCGCCCGGGAATGCCGGCGCCCTGAACGTGTCGCGGGGTTCCATTTCTTCAACCCGGTGCCCCTGATGAAAGTCGTCGAAGTCATCGACGGCCTGGCCAGTGATCCGCTAGTCGGTGATCGCCTGCAGGCGTTGGCGGCGCGCATGGGCCACCGGGGTATTCGGGCCAAGGACACGCCAGGTTTCATCATCAACCATGCGGGGCGTGCCTACAGCACCGAGGCCCTGCAAATACTCAAGGAAGGCGTGGCCGAGCCCGCCGAAATCGACCGCATCCTGCGCGAAGGCCTGGGGTTTCGCATGGGGCCGCTGGAGCTGTTCGACCTGACAGCCCTGGATGTCTCGCACCCGGTGATCGAGTCGATCTACAACCAGTTTTACCAGGAGCCTCGTTATCGTCCGGCAGCGCTGACCCGGCAAATGCTTGAGGCCGGGTTCGTCGGGCGCAAGGTCGGGCGTGGCTTTTACCGCTACGCCAACGGTCAAATGGTCGATGCGCCCCCGGCGCAGGCAGTGCCGGTCGTGGAGACGCTACCGCCGGTGTGGCTGGGGACCGAGAACGCGGCTGATCGTGTCAGCCTGATGGCGTTGCTGGAGCAACTGGGCGCGCAGGTAGAGCAGGGCGCCACGCCGTCCAGCGCAGCACTCTGCCTGCTGGCGCCCTATGGCCTGGATGCCACCAGCGCTGCGGTACGCTTTGCCACCGACCCGACTCGCACGGTCTGCATCGACCCGCTGCTCGACAGCGCGCGCTACCGCACGCTGATGCCGACCCCGGCCACCCGCGTCGACATGCGCGATGCCGCGCATGCCTTGTTGGCGCGCGACGGCGTCGGGGTCAGCATGATCAACGACAGCGTCGGCTTCGTCGCCCAGCGCGTGCTGGCGATGATCGTCAACCTGGCCGGCGATATCGTCCAGCAGCGCATCGCCAGCGTCGAAGACCTGGAGGAGGGCGTGCGCCGGGGGCTGGGTTACCCGCAGGGTCCGTTGGCCTGGGGCGACAGTGTCGGCAGCAAACGCTTGCTGACCATCCTGGAACGCATGAGCGAATTGACCGGCGATCCGCGTTACCGGCCGGGCCCTTGGCTGCGCCGACGCGCGACCCTCGGCCTGTCGCTGTGCCACGCCGAATGCACGCAAACAAAGGTGAAATGACATGGGTGCTTTGACTGGATACCGCGTACTCGACTTGAGCCGTGTGCTGGCCGGCCCCTGGTGTGGCCAGACCCTGGCCGACCTGGGCGCCGAAGTCATCAAGGTGGAACGACCGGGGGTGGGTGACGACACCCGCGGTTGGGGGCCGCCATGGATGAAGGGCCAGCACGATGAGGCGACCCACGAAGCCTCCTATTACCAATCGACCAACCGCGGCAAGTTATCGGTGGCGCTGAACCTGGCAAGTGCCGAAGGCCAGGAACTGGTGCGTGCGCTGGCCACCGACTGCGATGTGCTGATTGAAAACTACAAGGCCGGCTCGTTGGCTAAATACGGGCTGGATTATGCCTCTTTGTCCCGGCTCAACCCGCGGCTGGTGTATTGCTCGGTGACCGGCTTCGGGCAGACCGGGCCGCGGGCTGCGGAGCCGGGTTATGACTTCATCATCCAGGGCATCGGCGGGCTGATGAGCATCACCGGCGAGCGCGATGACCTGCCCGGTGGCGGGCCGCAGAAAGTGGGGGTGGCATTCTCCGACCTGATGACCGGGCTTTACTCCACGGTCGCCATTCAGGCGGCATTGCTCAGCCGCGAGAAAAGCGGAGTGGGTCAACACATCGACATGGCGCTGTTGGACGTGCAGGTCGCCACCCTGTGCAACCAGAGCCAGAACTACCTGGCGTCCGGCAAACCCCCCGGCCGCTACGGCAACGCCCACGCCAACATCGTGCCCTATCAGGTATTCCGTGCCAGTGATCAGGACTTTGTGATCGCCTGCGGTAACGACTCCCAGTTCGTTGCGCTGTGCGAGGCGATCGGTCTGACGGACCTGCCTGAAGACCCGCGCTTTGCGCGCAATGCGGACCGAGTGACCCATCGGGAGGCGATCATCGAAATTCTTACCCGGCATTTCCTCAGTGCTACTGCCGATGAATGGGTGCGACGCATTCACCCGCAGGGCGTGCCGATTGGGGTGATCAACAGCATTGCCCAGGCGCTGGATGAGCCACAGGTGAAGGCGCGCAATATGGTGGTGAACATCCCCCATCCGCTGAAGGCCGATTTCGTGACCGTTGGCAGTCCCATCAAGATGTCCGGCACGCCAGTCGAGTACCTGCGCCCGGCCCCGATGCTGGGTGAACATACCGACGAAGTCCTCAAGCGTCAGTTGGGGCTGGACGATGAACGCCTGGCGGAGTTGAAGGCACGGGGTGTCATCGAGCAGTTGGGCGAGCGCTGACAGGTATGTCCATCAAAGGTCCTTGCGTTCGCGTAGCGGCGGGATATCGAGTCCCGGCGCTTAGCGATAAACCTCCCGCTGAAATATCGTCGACGGCGACCCTCGATAGATACCGAATCTGGCCAGGCCCGTTGCCGCCTCGCGGCCCTGGCCATTCCAGTCATAGAAAAGCCAGGACGGCATTGCCGGCAACTGACCGAGCACCGATCCATTGAGGCCGGGAGGCTGCAGGCGCAACAGGCCCAGGCCAGCACTCGGTGCGATTAATGTGATCTGGTCATTTGCGTAGTGTGCCTGGCTGAGCTGCCCGGTGTATGAGGTTAGCCCTGGCGCCTGCAGAACGGTCGCCGTGGTGCAGGTATCCAGGCCTTCAACCCGAAAGCTGCCACCTGCGGCGTTTTGCCAGGTTTCGATGCTCAAGGGCAGGTCCAGACTCTGGAATTCCGAGCCATGGGCGTTGCCCAGGCGCAAGCGGCCGAGACGGACTTCGCTGCCAGGGTTGTTGGCGAAGTCATAGTGATACGCCGAACAACCATGGCCGTCACCAAAACAGGCACCATCGCTGTCGGTCAACGTTGCAGCGCTGAAGCTCCCGGTAATGGCCGCAATAAACGGCCGGTCATCGGCCAATGGCAGGATTGCCGGGGTGTACTGCAGGGTTTCGTTGCTCCAGCGGTAGCTCTGGCTGCCGTCGCCATCGTCGACGCCACCCCGCGTCAGACTGGCTCCGCCACTGCTGGTCAGCCGCCCGCTGGCATCCAGGCTGAGCTTGCCGGTAGTCGAGGTGTATGCTTCCGGCACCGGTGGCACCAACCGCCAGAATGCGCCGCGATCATAGTTATGCGTGATGCTGGCGGCGCGATTGAAACCGGTGACCTTCAGGTTCGGTTCTTCTCCGGCGGCAAAGGCCATGGGCTGACCTTGATAACTGAAAGACGAATCACAGCCGGGCCTCAGGCTGGCACTTGCCTGGACACCCAGATAAGCGGGAATCAAGCGTCCGACCAGGCCGCTCTCACCGCCACTGACGGTTTCACCGAAATAGGCATTGGCCAATGGCGTTGCGCGCAGGCGAAATACGCCGACTTCGGAAATTGAGGTGAGGATCGTCGTCTGGCTACCTGAAGCATGATTGTATTGAGCCGGCGAGACTGTTCCGTTGTCACCGGGCAGGGGCGCGACCACTTCGCTGGCCAGGGCAATGTCGGTCATGCGGAAATTACCCGTGACGATGTGGTCGTGGCACAACGCAGCCGCCGTCCGGGGCTCGTCGTCCGCCAGCCAGCCGACCGCTTGAATACGCAGGGGAAACGAATCGCCCGCGCGCGCACCGGGGAACACCTGGCAATCGCTGCTGACACCCGCCACGCTGCACGTTGAATCGGTCTGCAGGCACAAGCCGTAGGGTTTGGCGACGAACACATCGCTCCCGTTCATACTGAGTCCGGCATCATTGTTGGCGGCGATACCCAGGTAGCTGGCAGTGAGCATCATCTGCCCGGCATCGTCGTAACGGACGGTAAGGCGCGTGGTGCCGGTGCTGTCGAAGGCCAGGTTCAACTCGCGCGGGCTGCCCGTTACCGGGGTGCCATTGACCATCACCGGTTGGCTGCCCGTCCCGGGATCAACCCAGGCCGAGGTAAAACCCAGTGTGCGGGTGACATCGGAAAAACCCGGCACACAGCCCTGCGAGGCATCGCTTTTTTTCACGGCGCGCAAGGCAATATTGCTCTGTGGTCGGGCAGAGATCAGGGTCGGCACATCGAAGATAAAACCGCTTTCTGCGTAGCCGATCGTACAGCCACTGGTCGAGCAGACGACCTGCCGGGTGCTTGCGGGGACCGAGGAGACGACAGCCAGGCTTACATTCCCGACGGAGCCGCTGCGCAACGTTGCCAGGGCGCTGCCGCCGCTGAAGGTAATGGTGTTACCGCTCATGACCGCAGGCGGTGTGGCTGTCCAACCGCTGGAGGGGCTCAGGTTAATACTGACTGGACCGGCGTAAAGGCTGCAGTCGGCAACTGCTGCAGGCGCTGATGGTGATCGGCTGCGGATTGCAGGTCAGCGCTGCGCCCGCATAGCTGAAGGCGAAGTGATCGAGGGGCGTGGTCGGCGGCGTAGCCTTGCAACTGGACTGCACCGGACTGGATGAGCACCCGCCGGTGATGGTGGTGGCGCCGCCCGCCATGACAGTGCCTGCGATACAACTGTCGGTGGCGGTGATAGCGCCACCGGCCTGGACATTGTTGCCGACCGTGGTGCGGGTCAGGGTGATAGCGCCACTGGCCTGAACACTGCCACCGATGCAGCTGTCGGTAATGGTGATGGCAGCGGCCGCATTGACATCACCCCAGACGCTGCCGCGCACCAGGGTGATAGCGGCCGCGCTGCTGGTCAGGTTGCCAGTCACCGTAGAATCGGTCGCGGTAATGACGCCAGCGGCCAGGGCATTACCGCCGACACTGCCACCGGTGAGCGTTATGGCGCCCGAATGGCTGGTCAGGTTGCCGGTGACCGCCGCACCCGTGGCCGTAATCGCCCCGCCGGCCTGAGCAACGCCGGCAATCGTGCCGCCTACCAGGGTCAGGGCGCCGTTGGTGGTCTTGACTGAGCCTGCCACGGTGGCGTTGGTCATGCTGATTGCGCCATCGGTGGAACTCACCGAAGCACTGAACGTACTGCCGGTACCCACGACCTCAATCGCGCCCACATCGGAGACCAGCGCAATCGTTTTAGTGGGGGTGCCGATCGTGTTGCTGTCCAGTGTAAACCCCTCATTCGCGACCACGGTAATGTTGCCGAAGATCAAGATGCTGGTCGCCAATGCGTCCCCGGAACCGAGGGTCATCTGACCACTGCAGGTGAACGTATTGCCACTTTTGCTCCAGCCGCCCGAGCATGGAGCGTTTGTGAACAGCAGGCCAAAGGTATAAGTGCTGGCGGCGTGAGCCAGGCTGGACAGCGCCAGGCCCCCCAGCAGCAAAACGCACAAGCCCCCCCGCATGAATGCTTGTCTGCTCATGGCATCTTTTTCTCCAGGGTCGCGGCAAGCTGACGGTAGGCGTAATCGAAGCGGCTGCCTGGTGTGCCGTTCTGCGCGGTGGAGGTGAAACGGAAGATCCGTGAGGTGGAGCCGTCATTATCCAGATAGCTGTTGCTGCTGCAGGTCACGCCGAGATCGAACCCGGCAAGATTATTGGCGCTCAAGTCGGGGGCTCCCGCCACGCAATTGCCGGTTTTCATCGCCTGGTTGATGCCCCACTCCAGCCCGGCCCGTGCAGCCTGATAGGCCCGCGCTTGCTGGATGGCCAGGCTGTTGCTGCCGTGTTGTGCAGCCGACAGGCGCGCCATGGCGATCACCACCAGTGTCACCACAATGAGTAAAAACATGGCCGCCACCAGGCCAAAACCCTTGGCATGTCGAGGCCAGCGAAAATCAGGGCGCATTGACGACATGGACCTGTTGCACCAGTTGGAAGCTTTCGCCCTCGAGGGTGATCCGCAACACCAGGGACAGTAAGCCACTGCGCTGGGTACTGCCGGCCTGGTAGCTGAAAGAGGTTTGGCCACAGTCGACATGGCGGGCCATCGGCTCGGGGTTGGAGTCGATGGGTGGGTCGGCAGGAAGCGCAGCCAGCAGTCGGTTATAGCTGTAGCGAACCAGTTGACCATTTTGGCAGCGAAAACCCACCACCGCGCTGGCCCAGTACAACCGATGCTGCGGCGATTCATAGGCGAAGCGAAAGCCGCCGACGGGCAGATTGCCCACCGCGATCAGGCTTTCCGCGCCGGGTGCACCCGGGATCAGGCTGAAGGTGCTGCCTGTGGGGGTGATCACTCCCGGGTCGGCCGGTGCCCAGAGATTGCTCCCGGCGACCGGAACACCCCCCGACTCGGCGCCGATGTTGTACAGCACCATCCACCTCGCGCCTGCGGGGTCGAACGCCGGGTCCAGCACCTGCACTTCATTGCAGCGGCCGCCGACGGTGGTGCTGGCGCAGGTGCCGGCAGCCTCCCCGGAAAACCGCAGGCCTTCGCTGTCCTGCCGGTTCGAGCGGTAGCGCGCGGCACTGTGAATCAGCAGCAGCTCCACCGCCTGGCCATCAGCCGATACCCGAAGCGAATTGGGCACGGCCAGCCGCACATCGCGGGTCATCCGGTCCAGTGCGCCGGTCGCTTGATCCACCAGCGCGCCACGTCGGCTCTGATCGACGAAACCCTGTAACGGATGCGACAGCACGCTGCCGATCATCACCAGGACCACGCCGGCCAGGGCGATCACCAGTACCAGCTCGACCAGGGTGAAACCGCGGGTGTGTGCCGGGCCGTTCATCAATAACGCGTCCGATAGGCGCCGAGCACCAACGACTGATTGGCCGGGTCGGTCACCGTGACTTCCACGTACAGCACGTCAGCCGCCGGCAGACCTGCCCAGGCCTGCGGATTGACCGTGACATTGACCCGGTAGCCGGCGAGGGCGGCGATCGGCGCGGCATCGGCTTGACGGACCCCGTTGTCATTCAGCCCGGCGTAGTCGCAGACCCGTTGATACTGACTGCGGCTGGCCGCAGCGGCAGGGCAGACGACGCCGCTCGGGTCGGCGAAATCCTTGAGCAGGATTTCCTCTAGGTAGGCCTCGGCAATGTCCAGGCTCTGCTGGCGCAGCAACGGGTCGGCGGAGCGACTGCTCATAGTCGCCATGGCGCTGAACAGGGCCGCTGCGGCGATACCGACGATCACGATGGTGATCACCAGTTCGACCAGGGTCATGCCCCGTTGGCGCTTCAATGCACCAGGCCTGTTTCGGCGGTCACGTTGAAGGTGAAACCGTCGTTGACGGTGCCGATGGTGGCACTCGCCGCGCTGGACGGACGGCCCAGCGAGTCGAATACCACGGGAAAATTGACCGTTGTCAGCGTCATATCAGTGGGCGCTGCAGCGGCAAAGGTTGTATCGCCATCCGGGCTGCGGACCTCGGCGCTGTAGGCGCCGCTGGTACAGTTGGCCGCCTGGCGCAGGTGGTAACCGCCGGGATCGAGGCTGACCTGGGTCAGGCAACCGCTGGCCAGGGCAAGTTTCTGCCCGTAGCGAACGGCTGCCAGGGTTTCCTCGAAGAACAGGCGTTCATCGAACACCTGCCGATCAAAGAACCGTGGCCCGACCACGACCGCGAGGATTCCGATGATAACCATCACCAGAATCAACTCGACCAGGGTAAAGCCGCGGGTGTTGGGCATTAGCAGCCGCTGGAGGCGACGGTAACGGTAGGGGCTGTTGTTGTTGTTGTCGCTTGCTTGTAGACGACGTTGCAACTGGCTTTGCCCTCGATGGTCACTGTTCCGGCCTTTGAAATGTCTAAACTCTCCCCGGAAATTTGTGCTGCAGTCATTATGCCGTCCAGACTTGGGTAACCGTTCACCATCGGAATAACTTCGCCTTCAAGCGTAACGGCATCATCAGGACCGGCACCCGCTGCCAGTTGCGCCGAATGCGCAATGGCAGAGGCTGAGCGCATGGACCCCGCTACACCATCGATGGTCGCTCTCCTCGCATCACCGCTCAGATCAGCAAACCGCGGAAGCGCAAACGCCGCCAGGATGCCGAGAATAACAATCACAATGATCAACTCGATCAGGGTGAAACCACTTTGTTGATTTTTCATTGTGTAGTTCCTTTGTGGGTAAATTCAGTTAATGCTGCTGGATACGTCGCCGGTGCCGGCGTCATAAGTAATGGCGTTGTTCTGGTTGTCCGGCTGATAGGTAAAGGTGCAGACGGTCCCGGAGGCTGAGGTGAGGTAATCGGCGCCTTCGCGGGTCCCCACCGTAGGCGCCGATCCGTGCAACACGCTGCGAAACACCTCGTTGCAGGTGGCCGCACTCATGACGGCAGTGGCCGCCGGCGTGCCTTTGGCCCCGGTCGCCACCGCCCAGCCATTGGCATTCACGTCGACGTTGTCATTGCCAAAACCCTGCACATCGATCTGGCAGTTGACCGGCGTACCGCAACCACCGTTGCCGCCGTTGCGGTTGACTTCGTACTGGGCGCGGACCAGCAGGATGGCTGACGCCAACCCACCCCCGGTCGCCTTGACCTCGGCACGATGGGCCTCCTGGCTGACCTTGATAAAACGCGGCAGCGCCACGGCGGCGAGAATGCCGAGGATCAGGATGACCACCACCAGTTCGATCAGGGTAAAACCCCGGTTGTCGTTCATCCTGAGCCTCATCCGTGGCCCTTGGCAGCCGACGACAAATCCCACATGGGCAGAAACACGCCCAGGGCCAGGACCAGCACCATCACCCCCATGCCCACGATCAGGATCGGTTCAATGGCGTCGGCCAGTTGCTTGAGGTCGTAATCCACTTCTTGCTCATAGAAATCCGCGACCTCGACAAACAGATCGTCCATGGCCCCGGTTTCTTCGCCGACCGCCATCATCTGCAGCACCAGCGGGGTGAACAGGCCGCTGGCCGTCGCCGTGCGAGTCAGGGCTTCGCCGCGCTCCACGCCCTCGCGCATGCTGAGGATCGCCTGGCCGATATAGCGGTTGCCGACGCTGACACTGTTGATGCTCAAGGTCTGCAGCAGCGGCACCCCCGCGCGGTACATCATCGCGAACGTGCGGGTAAAGCGGCCCAACGCGATGCGTTCGAACAGGCCGCCTATAATCGGCAGACGCAGCTTGATCCGGTCCCATTGCAGCGCACCGGCGTCGGTTTTCGTCCACGCCGAGAAGCCATAGATGCCTCCCGCCACCAATAGCCCCATCAGCCACCAGTAATCCTGGAAAAACTGTGAGGTACCGATCAACAAACGGGTGGCCCAGGGCAATTGCGCGTGAAATTGCGCAAACACCTTGGCGAACGCGGGGATTACCAGCAGGTTGATCACGGTCAGGCCCACGCCCATGGCAATCAGCACAAACATCGGATACCGGGTGGCCTGCTTGACGCGCTTGCGAGTCTCGCGTTCCAGCTCCAGGTAAATGGCCAGTTGGCGAAAAGCCAGGTCCAGTTGCCCGGTGTTCTCGCCGACGCTGATCATGCTGATGAACAGGGTGCCAAATACCGAAGGGTGCGCATTCAGCGACACGGCCATGCTCATGCCGCCTTCAAGATCGCTGCGCACCTGCAGCAGTACTTCACGAAAGTACTGATTGCGCTGGGATTCGGCCAAGCCGCCCATGGCGCGGATGATGGGCACGCCGGCTTTGCTCAGGCTGTGCATTTGCCGACAGAACATGATCAGCACCAGCAGGTCGACTTTTTTGCTGCGCAGACGTTTGGCCAGTACCGCCAGTGCATTGACGGTTTGTCCGGCCGGCGCCTCGATTGTCAGCGGGGTAATCTGCTGCGCCAGTAACTCACTGGCCAGCATGTCGGCCGAACCGCTGTTGCGGCTGCCACTGACCTTGGCGCCCTGGGCATCGCGCCCGGTAAATCGATACAGTGTCATTGCGTCAGGCCCCCTGCAGGGAAGACAGGATGGGGGGAGGGGCAGTGAAAGACGCTGGTCATCAGGTCAGTACCTCGTCTGTGCGGGTGACGCAGACCTTCAGCACTTCCTCGACGCTGGTCAGTCCGGCCAACGCATAGTCCAGGGCGCAGGTGGCGAGCGGGCGATAATGCGGGCTGGAGAGTGCGGCGTCGGCGAAGCCTTGTGGATCATGACGGCGCAGCGAGCTGATCATCGCCTCGTTCATTTCCAGCAGTTCGAAAACCCCCAAACGCCCCGAATAACCGGTGTTATGGCACTGGTGGCAGCCGGAACCGTGCTGAAAACCGTGCCCGGCCAATGAGGCACCGTGCAGCTTCTCCAGCCAGACCAGCTGGCTTGGTTCGGGAACGTGCGGCCCGCGGCAGCTTTCGCAGACCCGGCGAATCAAGCGCTGGGCCAGCACGGCGTTCAGCGCAGTGGCCACCAGAAAGGGCTCTACCCCCATGTCGACCAGGCGCATGGCGGAGGTCGGGGCATCGTTGGTGTGCAACGTCGACAACACCAGGTGGCCAGTCATCGCGGCGCGTAGCCCGATCTCGGCGGTTTCCCGGTCACGCATTTCCCCGATCAACAGAATGTCCGGGTCCTGACGCAGGGCAGAGCGCAGCACCCGGGAAAAACCGAGGTCGATCTTGGTGTTGACCTGTACCTGGTTGATCCTTGGCAGGCGGTACTCTACCGGGTCCTCTACGGTGATGATCTTCTTCTGCGGGGTGTTCAGCTCGCTGAGCCCGGCATAGATAGTCGTGGTCTTGCCGGAACCGGTGGGGCCGGTGACCAGCACCAGGCCGAAAGGCCGCTGCAGCAACTGGCGAAAACGCGCGAGCATGGGCGCCGGCATGCCGCCCGCGTCGAGGCTGGTTATGCCGTGAGTCTGATCGAGCAGACGCATGACCACCGACTCGCCGAACTGCACCGGCATGGTCGACATCCGCACGTCGATGGTGTGGTTCTTGACCCGGATATTGAAGCGGCCATCCTGGGGCAGGCGCTTCTCGGAAATGTCCAGGCCAGACATGATTTTCAGGCGCATGACCAGTGCCGAGGCCACCCGCGCTTCTTTCATGATGTGCTCGCTGAGCACGCCGTCGATACGCTGGCGAATGCGCAAGATGCCCTCGCCGGGTTCGATATGGATGTCCGATGCCTTCATTTGCAGCGCATCTTCAAACAACGTTTTCAATAGCCGCACTACCGGGGCTTCGCTGTTGCTATCGGCCCCCAGCGCGGACAGGTCGAAGTCGTTGTCCTTGAGTTCGCCTTCCAGTTCACCCGCGATCAAGTCCATCTCGCTGGTGCGCCGGTACAGCATGTCGAGGGCCGTCAGCAGTTCAGCCTCGCGTACCACGGCGGGCTGGACGCTGGTCTTGAGCAAACGGTCCATCTCGTCCAGCGCGAACAGGTCGAGCGGGTCGCTCATGCCCACCACCAGGCCTTCGCCCACGCGGGACAGAACGATGACACGGAAGCGCCGGGCCACGGCTTCAGGCAGCGTTTGCACCAGGGCTTTGTCGAACTTGAAGTGCTTGAGCTCGATAAAGGAGATGTTCAATTGCTCGGACAAGGCCGTCAGCAGACGCACCTCGTCGACAAAGCCAAGGTCGACAACGGTCCGGCCGAGCTTGAAGCCGGTACGTTTTTGTTCCTGCAAGGCTCGCTGCAACTGGATGTCGTTGAGCAGCCCGGCGTCGATCAACAGGTCGCCGAGACGCACCTTGCCCTGACGCAAATCTTCCTTATCCATAGAGCGTTACCCACCTGGTCATCTGCTTCCCAACGCCCGTGCGCGCTCACTGGCGAAGCGCCGAGCGCCATCGTCCAGACCTTGTCCCTGTTCGGCGAAGCGGTAGTGAACTGCCGCCCTGGCCGAGCGATCCAGGCGCTCCAACGCGATCGCCAGGCCTAACTGCCAGGCCGCCTGGCCGGGCCGCAACTTGATCAACTGTTCATACAGCGCGACGCTTTGCGGCCATTGCTCGGTCTGTTGGTAACAGGCCGCGAGCAAGGCGTGGTAGATAAAGTCTTGGGCCAATGGCGGGGCGTTCTGCTCCAGGGTCGCCACCGCGCCCCGGGCGTTGCCCGATTGCAGTTGTGCACGGGCCAGCAACAGGCGTAACTCGCTGTCGGCCGGCCACTGTTTCAAGCGCGGCGGTAACCACGTCAGGAGTAATGATTGTTGGCCGTCGGCCAGGTAGGCGCGGGCCAGTCCGCGTACCACATCCACATCATTGCCCCGGGACGCCAGCAGGGTGTTGAGCTCGCGGATGGCGCGCGGATAGTCACCGTTCTGCAGGGTTTGCAGCGCCAGGGTCAGGGCGTCCGGTTGGTAACTCTTGATGTTCATCTGCGGCGGACCACTGGCCAGCGGTGGTTTTACCAGCGGGGCAGCAGGGGCGGGGCGCGGCTGTTTGTCTGCCATCGGCACCGGTGCGTAGGCCCAGGCTGGCAGCGGTTCTTCAGCGCTGGCGGGATCGGACGCCGGGGTTTCAACGAGCGGTTCGTCCATGCCCATTGGCGTGTTCGCCGCATCGAGGGTGGCAGTCTTTGTCGCCATGGGCACTTCGATCCACAGACGCCAATGATTGCCCGAAGCCTCCAATCGATCGCGAACTTGCAGGTTGTCACCCAGGCCCGTCAGCAACACTTGCACGCCCTGGTCCAGGGCCTGGACGCGCCAGGACAGACTGTGGCCGTCGCGTTCCAGGCGGCCCTGGGGCTGTTCGGCACCCAGTGCAGTGCTCAGTCGCACCCCGGGAAAGATCAGGGCAACCGAGCCGCTTTCATCGCGACGCCGGTAAGTGGCCGAGCGGTCCAACAGCAGTTCCAGGATCAGACCACGGTCATCGTGCCGAGGCAGCACTTCCATGATATGAGCAGGGGTGATCGCCGCAGTGCCTGGGTTCGCGGCAGGTGCGGCAGGCACTATGGTTGCGACCGGCGGCGGTGCCACGGGCTGCACCAGACGGTTGATCAGCAGCCACGCGGACAAACCGATCAGGATGATCAGGATCACCCCGGCGAGGATTATGCGCAGACGCCCAAAGCGCCGGGCGTTGCCGGCCTCGTCAACGGCTACCAGACCGTCCAGCCGCGGCCGCTCGGACGGTGCGGCACGACGCCGTTCAAGGTCGCGGAGCATGTCATTGACCAGGCTCATGTCAGGCTCCCCCAATACCGGGTCAACCAGAGGCCGACAGTGGCCAGCAGCACCAGCGACAGCAGAGGCCACTCGCCAGAGCGGTGGCGACGAACTGTCGCGCGCAAACGGCTGAACGCCTTCGGTATCCCGCCGGGCGCGTTGAACATGCCGGGTCATGACCTGGCGCCGGCCCTCGCCGTAGGCCGCCATCAGGGATTTGTGCGCAAGAATATTCAGCAGCCGGGGAATTCCGCCGCTGTCCCGTACCAGTCGGCGTATCGCTGCCGGAGCAAACAGCGGCTCGCCGCGATAGCCCGCCACGGCCAGGCGCTCGTTCAGATAACGGGTGGTGTCTTTGCGGTCCAGAATGCGCAGGCAGTAGGAAAAAGTGATGCGCTGGCGCAGTTGACGAAGGTCATTGCGCGCCAGGGTGGCATCCAGTTCCGGTTGGCCGAACAGCACCACCTGCAGCAACTTGGCCTGCTCGGTTTCCAGGTTGGTCAACAGCCGCAACGCTTCCAGCGTGCCCACGGGCAAACCCTGGGCTTCATCGATCAACAACACCGTGCTTTTGCCCGCCGCCGCCAGTTCGATCAACCGCCGTTGCAGCGCCTCCAGTACGCCCTGGGTATCCAGCTCTTCAACGTCGGCGATATGCAGTTCGCGCGCCAGGGCCTGGCGCAGCCCGGTGGGGCTCATGCCGGGGTTGGGCAGGTAGGCCAATTGATAGTGTTCGCTGTCCAGTTGCTTGAGCAGGGTGCGGCAAATCAGGGTCTTGCCGGTACCCACTTCACCGGTCACCTTGATGAAGCCTTCGCCTTCGCCCAAGGCCACGTGCAGCAGGTTAAGGCACGCCTGATAGGGTGCCAGCTTGACCAGAAATCCGGTATTTGGCGTCAGCGCGAACGGTTTCTCGCGTAGACCGAAGTAGGCTTCGTACATAGCCTTACCTGAGCTCCTTGAAGGTCTCGGCGGTTTTGCGCAAATCCCCCAGCCATACGTCGTCGTTCACCACCTGGGGACGCATGAGGATCACCAACTCGCTTTTGTTCAGGGCCTTGCGCTGTTGCTTGAACAGATAGCCGATGACCGGCACTTTGCTCAGCCATGGAATGCAGCGTCGGTGTCGTCGCTGTCGTTTTGCAGCAACCCACCGATCACCACCACCTGGCCGCTGCGGGCTCGCACGATGGAGTCGGACTGGCGGGTGGTCGACAGCGCCAACGGCAGGTTCAGTACCGTATTCTCGCTCAGGGTGATGGTCTTGTTCTGATCGGTCACGCGGCTGACGGTCGGCCGTACGTGCAGGGTAACGACGTCGTGTTGATCGATCTGCGGAGTCACGTCCAGCGAGATCCCGGAAAAGAACGGGGTCAGCGTAACGTTCTGGGTCGGTTGGGTAATCCCGGCAACGGTGGTGGTGCCCGATGTCGACGACACATCAGTGACAAAAAATTCGTCGGAACCGACCTTGATCACTGCCTTCTGGTTGTTCAGCGTGGAAATCCGCGGGCTGGACAGCACACGCACTTCGCCCTGGGTTTCCAGCAACTGGATCAGCCCGTTGAAGTCGCCTGTACTGATGGTGCTGCTGAATACCCCGCCAACACCGATCGGGCCGGTCAGCGCCACGCCCGCCAGGCTGGTGCCTATATCGCCGCCCAGCTCGGTCCAGCTGATCCCGGCCTGGAAGCTTTCGGACAGCTGAACTTCGAGAATCTTGGTTTCCAGCACCACCTGGCGCTGCAGGTTGTGTTGCGCCTTTTCGAGAAAGCGCGCGACGTTTTCCTGGTCGGCAGTCCTGGCACGGACCACCAGCAGGCTGGCCTGTGGATTGACCACCACGTTGTTGCCGACCTCGTCACCGACGATCATCTTTACCACGACGTTGACCTCTTTCCAGAAGTCGACGTCGCTGGTCGTGGTGACCTGGCTGGCATTCAGGGTAGACGCCGTGCTTCGGCCATTTTGTTGGTCAATGCCGTTGCGATTGTTGCCGCTATTACCGTCGTTCTCGCCGTTACTGCCCTGGTTACCGCTGTTGCTGGTCATCTGCCCCGCACTGACCCGGGTGTCGGATTTTCCGAAGCGCTGCAGGTTCAGGTAATTGAGGTCATAGCTGCGAGTGATCATGCTGTTGGGCAGGATCTGATAACCATAACTGGTGCGGCGAAAATCATAGCCGTAGGTATCGCGTACCGCGCTGAGCACTTCTTCGAGCGTGACCCGGCGCAAGCTGAACGTGATGTCGCCGGTGACCTCCGGGTGTACCACCAGGTTTTGCCCGGCACCTTGCATCAGGCTCAGGAAAAAATCGCGAGCGGGCATGTCCTTGGCCGAGACGTCGAATCGCGGATCGGCGGTTGAGGACCCTTGTGGGATATAGGCAGGAAGCAACGCCGCCTGGACCGAAGGCGGAGGTATCACTCGCGCCTGTGCCTGTTGCAGGCTTTCGTTGAGCAACTGGTTGCTCTGGTTATAGAGCACCTGGTCGCCGCCCTTGAACGACTGGCAGGCAGTCAGCAAGCACAAGAGGCCACACAGGCCTGCGCCCGATAAGTACTTCATCATGGGCATCATCGGCTCGGTTGTAGAACAGGTTTGGCCAGGCGCAAATATTCGCGTTTGCCTTGGCGTTCGATCAAAACAGTCTGAAAATCAATGGCCATTACGCGGGCATCGGCATGGGATTCGCCGACGCGCAGGGTCTGGCCGTCGATGACGGCCCGGCTACCCCGCGGGCTAAACAGGATTTGTTGCAGCACCAGTGGTCGGAGTTGTTGTCCAGGTACAGGCGCTGACGTCGGTGTGGCGGTTGGCGGGTGGTTGGGTCGGATCAAGGGGGGCTGCGCTGGCGCCTTGGGCTATCGCGCTGCCGAGCAGCACACTGACGATCAGCGTTTTAAACACCGATCCACCCCGCGTAGCGACTCAGCGTATACAGCTGCAGGCTGATCTGTGCGTGCGCCGCGCCTGCCTCGCCGACCCGATAGTCGAGGCTGTCCCAGTTCAGTGTCCACTGGGTGCCCTGAACGGCCTGCAAGTAACGCAGCAGCGCAAAATAGCCACCCTCCAGCTTCAGATGGACGCCATGCCGATACAAGACCACTGCGCTGGCCGGTGTGTGGGTTTTCGTGGCGGCGTCGGACGACAACTCGACGGGCGTGGTGAAACTCTCCAGGCTCACCAGTTGCAGACCCGTTTGAGCCTTGAGCAAATCCTGCAGCACTGCGCGCATCTTGTCCGGAGAGATCAACTGCCCGGTGCTGTGATCGATCTGCTCCAGCAACCTGGCGCTGTCGGTCGAAGCCAATAGCAGGGCGCGGTTGTAGGGGATGTTGGGGTCGGCCTCCAGTGCGGCGTGCAACTTGGCCAGAGTGGCCGCGGTTGCAACGCCTCGCGCCTCGACAGCCTGGGAATCGATGGTCTGGCTGGTGAGCCTGGCCGCGATCGGAGTACCGACGAACTGCACATATAACACGCCGCACAACGCAAGGCCGACAGCGTATGCCAGCCATTGCTCGCGTGGGGCCAGGGCTAGCCAGCGTTGCAACCATTTATCCGTGTTCATGGGATGTCCTTTGGATCGGTAACCCGGGAGGACAGGTCAAAATGGAGTAACTGGTCTTCACCGCGCAGCACATTGAAGCGTGCAAACTCACGGCCCTTGAACGCGGCGTTCTGACCCAGCCGCCGCAGGTACTCGGGCAACAGTTGTTGATGCTGGCTGAGCCCCTGCAAGCGCATTTGCGTCCCACCTTCGCTCAAGGAAATGGCATTGAGCCAAAGCCCGCCGGGCGGGTGTTGATCGGCCAGCGCCGCGAGCGGCGCCACGAAGCCGATCCGTTGCTGGCGTGCCAGCGTCTGCAGATAGCTGAGCAGGCGCGTCAAGTCACGGTTCTGGGCCTCCATGTCGGCCAGGCGCAAGGGCAGTTGCGCATTCAGGACCGGCTGGACAAAGGACGCCTTGGCCTCTTCGAGCTGGCGCAGCTGCTGTTGCTCCAGGTGTTGCGCCTGGGCCAATCGTGCCGCGCCGGCATGCAATTGCCAGCCTTGCCAAACGCCATGACCCAGGCAGAGCAGGACAAGAATGACCAGACCGCCCAGGACTTGAAGTCTATGGGGGCCGGTGCGAATTGCTTTTTCTATTTGATAGAGGTTGAGGTTCTGCATCAGGCAACCGTCTGGCGCAAAGCTGCGCCGACGGCTGTCATGCAGGAAGCCTGCGTCTGTTCGTCCAGTTGTGCCGCGGGTTGTCCATCGAACAAGTCCCGCAGATCCAACGCCCGCAATTTAACCGTGAGCCGGCTGGCCAGCGCTTCCAGGGCGTCCTTGCCATCGCGTTTCATGGGCAGCAACAACAGGCGGTTGATGTGTCCTTTGCCAAGTTGGCTTTCGAAATAATCAAGAGAGCGCTGAATCTCCAGCGTCGCCGAAGAAAAGTTCGGCCCGGCCTGTTCCAGGCCATGTTCGATTGCGCGCGCCATATACAAGTCGGCGCCATGCTGCACGCAAATCAGGCCACCGGTGGAGCGCAGGCGCAGCACGGCGATGGTCTGATTCTCGGCGCCAGCCAACACGCCGAGATTGCGCATGGCCATTTCAGTGACATCGATGCTGGCGAGCTTGAGCCCGGCCTTGTCGATCAGGGTGCTCCAGCCTTGCATCCGCGTTTTGTCGAGCACGGCACAGAAGGCCATGCGCGATCGTCCACGGTAAGCGTCCGCAGGCAGGGCGAAGGCATCTACGACGAGATCTTCGAGGGGTTCGCTGATGAGGTCCTTGATCCGCCAGCGCATGGCGGCGCCCAAGTCTTCTGCGGGAACATCGGGGCATTCGAGAAGCAGCATCTTGTATTCGGCTGGGTGCAATACAAGGTTGACCGGCAAGCCATCAAGCCCTGACTCGCTGACCATGCTTTTTAATACGGCGCAGTGTTGAGCGGGCACCGCTTCGCGGAAATGGCACTGGAGCAGACGGGGGGAGTGGTCGGGACTGCGTCGAATCTGAGCCAAGGCGATGCCGGTTGGACTTATCTCCAGGCCCAGCAAACTACCCGCAGTGGTTTTAATGCTTGAAAACCACATGACATCTAGTCCCTTAGCTAGCGCGGTACGCTAGTAGCGAAATAATAGCACGTTCTGTAGGGGTAATTCAGTTACTTTGCTGACTGAGCGATTTTCAGCAAGTCCATGAAGCTGGAGGGAGTGCCTGGCCGAGTTGAAGGCACGCGGTGTCATCGAGCAGGTCGGCGTGCGCTGACAGATATGGCCTGGCACGCCGCCTGAGTTCACCAGGGGCGTGCCCGATGCGCTGATCTTATCGGTTGACCATTTTGGCGGGCACGAACACGAGGATGATCATGGCCGACAGGAACACGCAGCCCGCGACGATCACCAGGCCCGTGGTCATCGATTGAGTCAGGTCTTTGAGGACGCCAAGCAGCGCCGGGCCGGCGAAACTTGCCAGGTTGCCGGTGGAGTTGATCAGTGCAATGCCGGCTGCCGCGCCTGCCCCCCCCAGGAAGGACGTTGGCAACGCCCAGAACATGGGCAGTGAGGTGATGATCCCGGCCGTTGCGATGACCAGGCCGGTAATGGCCAGCCAGGGCGTCAACGGGAAGAACGCGCAGATCAGAAAACCTGGCACGGCCACCAAGAGTGGAATCACCGCGTGCCAACGACGTTCACGCTGGCGGTCAGAGCTTTTGCCGGCCAGGTACATGCCCAGCAGGGCGGCCAGATAGGGCACTGCCGAAATGATCCCGATCATCCTGGGATCGGTGATACCCGAGTTGCTGATGATGCTGGGCTGCCAGAAGCCGATGGTGCTGGTCCCCATGACCAGTAAAAACAGAATCGCGCACATCAACCACACTTTGCCGCCCAGCAGGCCCTGGCGCACCGTACTGTGGGTCTTGGTGCTGTTGTCGTTGCTGATTTCCTCGGCGACCAGGGCTCTTTCCTCGGCGCTCAGCCACTTGGCGTCGGCGACTTTATCGGTCAGGAAGAACATCACCACCACACCCAGGATCAGTGCCGGTGCCGCTTCAATGATGAACAACCACTGCCACCCGGCCAGGCCATGCACCGCGTTCATGGTATGCAGGATATAGCCCGACACCAGGCCGCTGAGGATGCCGGAGACGGGATTGCCTGCCATCAGGAACGCCACCATCTTGCCCCGGCGATGGGCAGGAAACCAAAGGGTGAGATAGAGCACGATGCCCGGGAAAAAACCTGCCTCGGCAATGCCCAGGAAGAATCGCGCGATGTAGAACTGCATGGGGGTCTGCACCAGCGCGGTCGCCGCCGAGATCAGCGACCAGGTGATCATGATGCGCGCGATCCAGCGCCGTGCTCCGACCCGGTGCAAAATCATGTTGCTGGGCACTTCGGCGAAGAAATAGCCGATGAAGAACACACCGGCGCCCAGGCCATACACCGCGTTGCTGAAGGACAGGTCGTTGAGCATGGTCAGCTTGGCGAAGCCGACGTTGATCCGGTCCAGGTAACTGACGACGTAGCACAGGAACAACAATGGCATGAATCGCCACATCACCTTCTTGAACGTCGATTCGGCCAGCGCAGGGGCCTGCACGCCGGTGTGTTGCTGCGCTGTATTGAGAGTAGTCATCGCTGACTCCTTGTTATTGTTATGGAGTGCTCGTGATATCAAATGCCGGGAAATCGTCAGCGCAACAGTCAAAGCAATGCTCCGCTGACGATTGTCGCAGCTCTTCAGTAATTCGGAATAATCAGGTGCCGCTGAAACGCGCCGGTCGTCGTTCGATGAAGTGCGCCACACCTTCTTTGAAGTCGTCGCTCTGGATGCTCAGGAACATCTCCCGGTTAGCCTGTGCGATGGATTGCGTGAGAGTCTGAAAAGGCGATTCGCCTAACTGCTGCTTGATGACTCGCGCCGAGCGCGGCGAGACATTGAGTGCCAGCTCTTCGGCGTAGGTCAGTGTGTGCTCCAACAGGCTGTCTGGCGAAAACAGCCGCTCGACCAGGCCCATGCTCAATGCTTCCTGCGCGGTTACCTTGCGTGAAGAAAGCAGCAGGTCGGCGGCGTGGCCTGGCCCGACGATACGCGGCAGCAACCAGGCAATGCCGTGTTCGGCAATCAGCCCGCGCTTGGCGAAAGCCGTGGAAAACACTGCCGTCTCACTGGCAAAACGCATGTCGCTGTACAGGGCCAGCACCAACCCCAGCCCTGCGGCTGCGCCGTTGATCGCACTGATGACGGGTTTGCGCACGCCAGGAAAATACGAATAGCGGCTTTGATAGTCGGCACGCCGGTTCATGTCGTAGGCGCGCATCCAGGCCATTTCACTGATGTCGTCGGGTGGCAGCACCTCAAGTTCATCGATGTCCATGCCGGCACAGAATGCCCGACCGTTGCCGGTCAGCACGATGACCCGAACGCTGTCGTCGCGATCCAGTTGCGCGAAGGCTTCACGCAGTTCAGCCTCCATCACCTTGGTCAGCGCATTCATTTTATCCGGACGCATCAGAGTCACCACGGCCACGTGCTCCCGGGCACCAAAGCGGCTGAGTTCGATCTGCTTGAAATTCATGCTGTTTCCCTCGCACTGCTGACGGGCATTTGAATGGCGCGTATCTCTACAAACTCCTCGATGCCGTACTTCCCGCCTTCACGGCCCAGACCGGAATCACCGAAGCCACCGAAGGGGGCTGCCGGGTTATACGGCGCGCCATTGACGTCGACTTGTCCTGCGCGTAATTGACGGGCGAGTGTCAGCGCATGATCGGTAGTGCCTGCCCACACGGCAGCGGCCAGGCCATAGGCCGTGCCATTGGCAATGTCGATGGCTTGCTGTTCGGTTTCGTAGGTGATGACACTGAGCACCGGGCCAAATACTTCCTGTTGCGCCAGTGTCGATCGAGGCGGGACGCGCCCGAAAATTGTCGGGGCAATGAAGTAACCGTTCGCAGGCACGGGTGCCTGGCTGCCACCGGTAATCAGGTCCAGGCCTTGCGATTCCCCCTCGACGATCATCGCGCGAACACGATCTCGATGCGCCGCTGACACCAGGGGGCCCATGCGCGTGGCTGAATCCAGCGGGTCGCCTAACGTCAGGCGAGTCACGGCATCGGCGAGCAAGGCGCGATAGGTGTCGTACAACTCGATCGGCACCAGCAGACGGGTCAGCGAGTTGCACGACTGGCCCGAGTTCAGAAAGCACGACCCGACCACCTGACGCACCACGCTTTCAGCGGGGGCATCCGCGGTGGCGAGGCAGGCCGATTTACCTCCCAGTTCCAGGGATACACGCTTCAAGGCCTGGCCAGCCGAGGCTGCAATACGGCGGCCCACGGCGGTCGAACCGGTGAACGACAGCAAGGCGACATCCGGGTGATCGACCAGCGCCTGGCCGGTTGTCGCATCCCCCATGACAATGTTCAGCACGCCTTTGGGCAAGCCAGCGGCCAGCGCCGCTTCACCCAATGCACGAGCG
>NZ_MULM01000149.1:0-63070 GCF_002029345.1 Pseudomonas sp. VI4.1 | reverse complement strand
GCATGATCCGTATGCTTATCTCAAGGATGTGCTGATGCGGCTGCCGACCCAGCGCGCCAGTGAGATCGCCGGGTTGTTGCCGCATAACTGGCTGCCGTTACGCAACCTGTAATGCCCGTTCGCTTACGATTAATTAGCGCCCCCCCTGCACTCTCAATCATTCGACGCAGCATTTCCGTTGTGAGGATACCTGCGCGCAGAAAAAAGGAATAACAACAATGAATATCCTTATCCGCTCTGCACGACCCAAACTTTCCGCTGTAGCTGTACCAGGTGCTATTGGGTTGTTGTTTTCTGCAGCCTCCATGTCGGTCTTGGCCGAGGGATTTGCTGATGATGCTACCGCATCCCTCAACTTCCGAAATTTTTATCAGAACCGTAACTTTCTCGACTCTACGTACCCACAAGCAAAAGCTGAGGAGTGGACACAAAGCTTCATCCTTGATGTTCGGTCGGGTTACACCGGAGGCACAATTGGTTTTGGCGTCGACGTTTTAGGGCTGTACTCGATCAAGCTTGATGGTGGCCGTGGCACGGCAGGAACCCAGCTATTACCTGTGCATGATAACGGACGTCCAGCTGACGACTTCGGTCGGCTAGGGATCGCATTGAAAGCCAAACTTTCACAGACAGAACTGAAGGTCGGTGAATGGCAGTCAGCCTTACCCATTCTGCGATCCGACGATGGCCGATCTCTGCCCCAAACTTTTCGCGGCGCTCAGATCACCTCTAAAGAAATCGAAAACCTCAGCCTCTATACCGGTCAATTCAGAGGTAACAGTCCTCGTAACGACGCCAGCATGGATGACATGTTCATGGCCGGCAGACCTGGGGCTACCTCGGATCGATTCAACTTCGCAGGAGGCGAATACACCTTCAACAACAAATCCACCCTCGTGGGCCTCTGGTATGCGCAGCTACAGGACATCTACAAGCAGCAGTACCTCAATGTTGTGCATACCCAAGAGGTCGGGTCGTGGAAGCTCGGTGCAAATACTGGTGTGTTTCTAGGCGACGAAGACGGTTCAGCTAAATCCGGTCAGATGGATAACAAAACCTACACCGCCATGCTTTCGGCCAAGAAAGGCACAAGCACTTTTTATCTCGGGTTGCAGCAAGTTCATGGAAGTACCGGTTGGATGCGGGTCAACGGCGCAGGTGGCGGCTCCCTGGCGAACGACAGCTTTATCACTAGCTATGACAACGCCGGAGAAAAGTCCTGGCAACTGCGACATGACTACGACTTTGTCGGCTGGGGCATTCCAGGTTTGACGTTGATGAACCGGTACATTTCGGGTGACAACGTCCACATCGGCAGTACGGACAACGGCAAAGAGTGGGGACGTGAATCCGAAATCGCCTATGTCATTCAAAGCGGTGCGTTTAAGAACCTTTCGCTCAAATGGCGCAACTCGACACTACGGCGAGATTTCAGCAATTTCAGCATGGACGACAACCGAGTGATCATCAATTACCCCATCAAGTTCCTTTAACCAACCCCTCCATCTATCCCTTACAAAGGAAGCCAGATGACTGATCAAAAACTGAGCGGGATCGATATCCGAAAATCCGTAATGGGGGATGAGTTTGTCGATAAGGCCATGAACGATGCGTCCGCCTTCAGGCAACCCCTCCAAGACTTCATTAACGAGCATGCATGGGGTGGCGTGTGGACTCGGCCTGGTCTGTCTCTCCAAACCCGAAGCCTCATAACGCTTGCAGCGTTGACTGCGCTCAAAGCGCCTCAGGAGCTCGCCGGGCATGTACGAGGGGCACTTAACAACGGCTGTACTGTGGAGGAGATCCGTGAGGTTCTCCTCCACTGTGCCGTGTATGCAGGTGTTCCTGCGTCAGCAGAAGCTTTTCGAGCAGCACAAACTGTTATCGATGCGATCAGCCATATTTCAACTGAAGGTGTAATTAAATGACCATTCAAACTATTGGCGTGATCGGTGCCGGCACCATGGGCAACGGAATCGCACAAGTATCTGCTGTTGCGGGTTATCGCGTGCTCATGCTTGATATCAATGACGAAGCATTGGAGCGCGGGCTTTCTGCTCTCAAGAGGAACCTTGGACGCCAGGTGTCAAAGCAAACGCTATCGAGCGCGCAAGCAGAAGACGCAATAGCACGAGTGCAGACCTCGACTGATTACTCGCTGTTGAATGGTGCAGATATTGTTGTAGAGGCAGCCACCGAGAACCTGGACTTAAAGCTACGGATACTCAAACAGATTTCACAATACGTGCGCCCAACCTGCGTCATCGCGACTAACACATCATCGCTTTCTATCACCCAGTTAGGAGCTAGTGTAGATAAGCCGGAACGATTCATTGGCCTGCATTTCTTCAACCCTGTACCTATGATGGGACTGATAGAAATAATCCGTGGGCTGCAAACCTCTGACGCCACCCACGCCCAGATGATTGAACTGTCGGATCGCCTTGGTAAAACCGCGATTAACGCCGGAAACCGTCCTGGCTTCGTGGTAAATCGAATTTTGGTTCCAATGATCAACGAGGCAATCCTGGTTCTTCAGGAAGGGCTATCTACCGCGAAAGACATCGATGTGGGGATGCAACTCGGATGCAACCAGCCGATTGGGCCACTCGCACTAGCTGACTTGATCGGTCTCGATACGCTGCTCGCCGTCATCGAGTCGTTTCACGACGGGTTTGGCGACAGCAAATACCGTCCCGCACCCTTACTGAAAGAAATGGTGGCGGGTGGATTGTTGGGAAGAAAAACGGGGAAAGGGTTTTATCAGTATTGAACGCGTCGACGAGTGGCAAAAAGGTGGGCGCAGTGTGGGTGCGCCTACCTATTTGGGACATTCTCGCCCAACTTATAAGTGTTCAAGTGCAGCTCCGCTCCGGATAAAAACCGGGCAACAAAAAGGGCCCTCGAAGGGCTCTTTTGTACTCAAAACAAAATCACTTGCTCAGCCAGGACTCGACAGTAGCGGAGCCGTGCTCGGCTTTCCAATCCTTCAGCGTTTTGTGGTTGCCACCTTTGGTTTCGACGACGTCGCCGGTATGCAGTGTTTTGTTGACCTTCAACCACCCGTGATCACATCCGGATGCGGAATCGCGGCGTTACCAGTGACGTAGTGCACACGCGTACTCGAGACAGGACGAGGTCGAACTGGGATTGATTCATGCTGGCAACCTATCATCGCACCATGGGCAGGCAACGCGCTTTGACTCCAAACAAGGCCGCAGACAATATGGCCTTTTGGCATGGACGACCAGCATGAAGCCAACACATTTTATTGGCTTCGATGCATCAGGAATTGTCCCGATAGCTACCCAATCGAAGTAGCGGTTATCTTCGCTAGTGGTGAGTACCAAGCCCTGATCCAGCCAGCCTCATACTGGGATCATTGGAGATACGACGCGCAGGACATGCATGGCCTCAGCCGGGAACAGTTCATAAGCGAAGGCCAGTCTCCCCCAAGTCGCCAAGGCCATGAGCCGACTGTTTGACGGCAAAATCCTGTGCTCCGACAACCCAGCCGACTGCTACTAGCTGGACGTGCTGTACTAAGCTGCGGGTATTGAGCCAACTTTCGGTGTCCGCCCCCTTGAGACATTCATTGGGCGGCAGCCGGCCACCAAGGCCCTTGCTCTGCGTCCAGCCTTTCGCGACCACCGTGCCTTGGGCGATGTTAGAGCCTTAGAAGCTTGTGTAAGCCATTATCTCCAAGAAGGAAATCGCTCGATTGAAGAGTGAAGAGGTCAAGAAAAACAATCACTACGTTTGGGCACACTACCTCAGGGGTTGGGCAGAAAACGGTAGAGATGTATACCGGAAGACAAAAAAGGGCGTGGAGCTTTACAGCGTCCGTGGTGTGGCCTGCGAGCCTCACTTCTACAGGATAACTCCCCTGAATGACCAAGACGTAGAGTTTATCCAGGTTTGGCTTGACAAAGCAGATGAGCACCTTCGAGCGTTCCACTACAAGATGCTCGAAAAGATGATCTATTTGTCATGCGCCATCGAAGTGTTAGACAGAGAAGATCAAGCTCACAAACGTGAATTGCTGTTAGCGAATACCTTAGAGAACATCCACACTACGGTCGAAAACGACTTTAGGCCTATTCTCGAGTCACTCCGAAACGGCGATCTGTCAGTTCTTAAATCAGCTCAGAACAGAAATAACCTACACAGTTATATCGGTCATCAGTTTGCCCGAACAAAGTTTCTCAGGGATACATTTATCGACTCGTGGCGTCACGCAGGCGACGAGTATGTGAGGATCGCCAAGAAGACCTGGTGGTTCATGAGCCTAGTTTACGGTGTCAACGTCGGCTTTAATCTTGACCGGTTCTACTATCGAAAAAATGTGGTATGGCTCGTCAATAAAACTAAAACCCCTTTTTTAACCAGTGACCACCCTGTTATCAGTGTTCATCCCTCAGTCGTTGATACTTCCTCAGGGCCACCACCAGAACACTCTGACTTCTATTTTCCCATCTCGCCAACTATGGCATATATGGTCAATGACTCTGAAATGTACGGCAGAGGGGTCATGGAGGCGACGGAGGAATGCGTGGATCTCCTAAATCGAAACATGCTACTCCGGTGCGGTCAGACGGTCTTCGGCTCAACCGCAGCTGTAGTGCAGAACACCAAGAGACCCAAACAGAAAACAGGTTAGGCCCTCCAGGGCCCTTTTTTGCCCGAGGTTTTTTCGCAAAGTAGTCTGGAATCTTCAGGAAGAGCAGTTCATCTTAGCCACCAATGGCCTCCAGCCCCTGAAGACCACCCCACGTGGTGGCATAAGCATTGACGCTGAAGAGATTCGCGACCAGATAGTTGCAGGTCGCGAACTCTGTAAAAACTTAGTGCGGCGGGATGGTCATTGAGTGGTTTGACAACAAAATTATAAAAAGAATATTTGTATGAGTATTTCTGATAAAAAGTATCAGTCTCTTTTAGAGTCTGGCAATACTACGTTAATTCGCCAAGAGAGTGTTCGAAGGCCGGTCATGCTCGATTTACCTGACAAGCTTGATAGCGATGCCGGGGAAAATGGAGTCCGAATAAAGGAGCTTGGATGCGTAGCCCTTTCTGACAAAACCTTAGTCTTGATAATAAG
This sequence comes from Pseudomonas sp. VI4.1, assembly GCF_002029345.1. Classification (NCBI taxonomy): domain Bacteria; kingdom Pseudomonadati; phylum Pseudomonadota; class Gammaproteobacteria; order Pseudomonadales; family Pseudomonadaceae; genus Pseudomonas; species Pseudomonas sp. VI4.1. Next base: position 57,969 of record NZ_MULM01000149.1, on the reverse strand, counting down.
GCACAATCAAATCATAGGTACTGCCATACTCAATGATGAGCAACTCGCGTTCTTGAAAGATGGTTGCTGCAAAGATTTTGATCAATACAAGATGCTGAGCAGCCAGATGGATTGCGAGTGAAAAACTAGAAGGAAAGCGCCCCTCAGGGCGACTTCCTTAAATTCGCTGGGATATTTATAAGATTTATATTAAGATACTGGCCCGATTTTGCCCATTATACTTTCTAACTAAAAAATTTGCTGACTCAACCCGCAACTTATGGCCAGACGCCAGATTTACATACAGCTCCCTTATTAGGGAAAATGTGCGCAATCCTTTTTCGCGTTCGTAATTGGTATAGCGGACTAGGTTTTGATCCCAATGCATGAAATCACCTTTTCCTCCAGCATCATTTGAGATGGTGTTCTCACAGTACCCAATGAGATCCTCTTTGTTTTCTATAATGTTATAGAAGGCGACAATTTCCGTTTCATCATACCGCCAGGGAAACCTATTTCTCTCGACCTGCCAGAACTCTAAGTAGCCGGACTCCAGGAAGATTGCTGCAAAGATATTGTCTAGTGCTGGCTCATCTAGTAGGATTTTATCTATATCATTTATCACCCTGATATTTGGCCTAATATCTCTAAGATTCTTTAGTAGGCGGGACTCTATATCACGATAAGCAACTGTTGTGTCGCCTTCTTTTTTTAAATTTTCGATATCAGCATCACTAACCGGGATAACTGCGTCAGGAATTAACTCAAGCAGTGGTGACTCTTGGATATCTGCCGGGGTACATGTATCAGGGTTTGTTGTTATGTTAATCCCAGCCTTCTCGTAAGCGCGCGCTACAAGTCTGGAGCAAAACTGCTGACCACCTCCCTTGATTTTAGGCAGGACTACTGAAGATATTGCGCCCAGAGTTGTATATGGAGATCCAGTTTCGCTGCGCACATATGCTAGAACTGCCTGCATCTCACTGTCGGAAATACCAGCCTTCAGTCTGTATGCATAAATCGCACAGCTATCATCATAGAACATTTTTTCAATATTTCTTGCATGAACTCCCTCTCCAGTCGAGTCCATTACAGAGCCATTTGCCACGCAAATCATAGCGTGAGATATATCGCTATCCGTGAAGAATCTAATGACTTTGCTTTGGAACTTGGTTGATGTTGAAAGAATTATGTCTCCCTTCTTCAACTTTGAAATATCAACCCTTATCATGCTTCCGACTTCCATTTTAGAATTTATGTTGAACTCAAGGTAGTATCAAGTTTTGTGACTCTAGACCAGCCGAGGACTTATAGCCCATTAGACTATTAGCCACGGTACGGCTTCGGCCATGTGATCTTAATGGTGCTGCCCGAAAGGACGGTGCCAGCGGTACTCATTCCAGACGTCTCTGGGGCGACTTCCTCTAATTTAACCCCGCTTTCCACGAGCGCAGACTTTAAGTCGGTGAGAAACTTCGTGAGCTCAGCGTTGGCTTTTAGAGCTTTGCTCAGATCGGTTTTGACCTTCTGATCGCCAGCCTGAATGTTCTTGAGCTGAGAGTTCAAACTCTTATTTTCATCACTCTTCTGCTCAAATAGCCCTTTAATCCTTTGAAGCTCCCGTTCGAGATTTTTAACCTTTTGGGGATCATCAACAGCTTTACTGGGTTTCTTGGTGAGCTGTTTTACTTGCGCAAGCGCATCATCACGCTCAGCGATGGTTTCATCGAGTTGCTCCTCAAGACTCACCAAAGCCCCATTCGCCTGTTTCAGCTCAGACTTCAGCGTCCTTTGCTTTTTCCTAAGCTTTTTGGTGGCATCCGAGACCATTCGCTCAACGGTTTGATCAATGCCTTCCAGCAGTGCCTTGAACTGCTTCGGGAGAAACTCGAATAGAGTTGTTCTGTTGTTATTCCCGTTTAAGCGGGTCTTGGTCACCGCGTGGAAATCACAGCCTTTAAGGATAGGAGGGAGCTCTTTCGGATTTTTTTTGAAGTAGCCTTTCGGGTAACGCGTTTCTTGATTGCTCATCATGAATCCTTCATGGGGCAAGGGGGTAATTACCTGCTCCTGACAGCAAAAGGGCCCCGCAGGGCCCTGATTGTTTGTACTCAAACAGTCTTACTTAGCCAACCAAGATTCCACGGTGTCGGATCCGTACTCAGCTTTCCAGTCTTTCAGAATTTTGTGGTTGCCGCCTTTCGTCTCGACGACTTCGCCCGAGTGCGGGTTTTTGTAGATTTTGACCTGACGCGGCTTGCGGGTGCCTGCCTTGGATTCGGTGGCAGCAGGAGCACGGCGCGAGGCTTGCGGGTCAAGAATGGCGATGATGTTGCGCAGGCTGTAGCCGTACTCACCCAACAGGTTGCGAAGCTTCTGCTCGAATTCGATTTCGCGCTTCAGACCGTCATCATTTTTCAGGGTTTCGAGCTCAGCGAGTTGAGCGGCGAGCTGCTGCTCAAGGGCACGGAATTCTGCGAGACGAGACATTTGACGCTCCTGTATGTTGATAGGCCATTATCCGGTGATGGCCAAGGCCAAGTCTAGCAATCAGCAAGCTGAAAGGGAGCTTCAATGCATCTAGTAATGCTCGACACCTGCGTCTGGCTTGATATGTCTTCACAAAAGGCCGAGCTTCCTATGCTTACCGCCCTAGAGCACCTAGTCCAGGATGACGCAATCAAGATCTTGCTGCCCGACCTGGTACGCATGGAGTATGAGCGAAACAAGGACAGGGTTATCGAAGCCACACGTAAGCGCCTCGCTAACGAGTTCCGGGTGGTGAAAGGTGTGATTGAGTCATTCGGTGGTGATGGGAAAGAAGCTGCGCTCGACACCTTGGATGACGTGAATCAAAGGCTGCCAATCCTATCTGAAGCGACTCAAGTGACGGTGAACCGTGTTCTGAAGCTGTTCGAGAACGCCATTGAATTGCAGATTTCAGATGCCTCGAAGATCAGAGCTGCAGAGCGAGCAATCGCCAAGCGTGCTCCTTTCCACAAACAGAAGAATAGCGTTGCTGATGCAGTGCTGGTTGAGGCCTTCCAGGAGTTCCGGACACAACACGCGGATGAATACGAGAGCTTCCGTTTTGTCACCCACAATGTCACCGACTTTTCTGCAAAAGATCACCGAAAACCACACGATGATTTTGCAGAAATCTTTGATGACAAAACCTCGCTGTTCTTCAACTCGACCAGCCCCGCCATCGAGGACTTATTAGACCTCGAAGAATTCCATTATGAGTACAGCTTTGCCTGGGAGGACGAGACTCGTGGTCTCCAAGAAATAATGTCAGCCATGGACGAGCTGTTCGACAAGGTCTGGTACAACCGACACATGAACATGATGTACCACATCGATGAAGGGGAAACAGAAATCGTCCCGGCAGGCACACCACGCTACGGCAATGGTGTGATCCACGAAGATGTCTTGATCAGGGCTAAGGCTGCAGCTCAACGCGTTAGAGAAAAATACGAAGATACCGGGCCTTGGAGCGATTTCGAATGGGGCATGCTTAACGGAAAGCTCTCCGCATTGCGGTGGGTATTGGGCGAGGAATGGGACATGCTCGACACCTGAGAAAATCGAGCTCCCCTTTTTACCCAAGCGTTCCTGAGAGCTTCGAGAATTCCACTCCTGTTTTGATGACGACGCGATGCTTCGAAGCCCTTTGAAGTAAAAAATTATGGCTCAGCAATAATTATGGTTGAGCCATAATTTCAAATAATCCAGTTTTGCCGCTTCCCCATCGATGGTGAAACTCGAATCACCTGCAGCACACCGTCCAAAGCTGATGGGGCTGCGTCGTGATGCGCCTCTATGGTGACAAAACAAACCTAGAGGCCAAGGCCTTGAAAAGCTCTGCAAGCATCCGCGCGTCTAGCAACGCATGGCCTGGAAGATCACATAGCTCTACCTGTATTTGTTAGGAGAGATGCTGTCGTGCAACCACCTTCTTGGCGATACGTTGGTACATCCGAATCCACACGGCTCGACGCGCTTACTCATCCGTTGCCGATCACAGAGCTAGCCGACGCCATACGATGTGAACTCAAGCTAAATTGCTTCCACCGTGAATCGCGCCAAGACGACGCGACGTTCAAGCGCGCCGTTTTCTGCGGAAGTGTAAGTCACGACATCTTTGATTGGTTCTTCAATGCTAGAACAGGGTATCGCGGTGCTTTTTTTGAATCACCGGACAATGGCGACCGGGTCAATCGCTGGCTTCTCGATCAACTTACTGCCTTTCTGTCTGACTGGGTCATAGCCCAAGAGCTCGATACTGATAGTCCATGGGTTTTGGCGTCGCTCGCCAAACCATCAGCCAAAGTGTGGCTTGCAGAGAGTCCTGGACTTTGTGATCAATGCACGGGAGAGTGGAACCCTTCCTACATTTCGGAACTTCAGATTCAGAATACGCGCTGGGAACTACCCTCTCATGTCCATTCAGTTTGGGGGCGTCAGGCGCCGCGACTTTCTAAGATTCGCATCTTCGGCGGCTTCATTGACAGCCAGCAAAACGAGTGGCTGGCATCTCACAAAACTGAACGTGCTAAACAAATCTGGAAGCACGGGTGGAGCTGACGGTTAACCGCTCTCTCGAAACAGTGATCAGCAAGGGAAGGACTACCAGTAAGCCACCCAGTAGCAAGCGATTTAGTGTGCGCATGATAGCCTCCGGCACAGACGTAACTGTTGCGAGAGTCCGCTTTGAAAACACCTACCGCGCATGCCGATTTCAACACTCTGATCAACGCCCCGAAATTTTCCGACGGCCCCGTTGGGCATCGCCAGAAAAAGCGGTGGCACCTCATCGCTGAAGACATCTTGAAAAGCACATCCAAAGAGGCGTTGCTTGAAGCAAGAGGCCGAGCCGAAGGCTACATTCATGGTCTTGTGGACGCGGGGCATTTGTCGACGAGAGATACCCACCGCGACTATCTTGTATTGAGCATCGTGCAACGGCGGCGGGAGTTTTTGCAGAAGCTGCTGAACGAATACGGTTACTAAGCCAAGGCGAGCTGTGCATCCATCTGACGGCAAAATGGGCATCACAGGATAGAGACAGATTGAAGCGCTCCGCATGGCTCGGAGCGCGCTGATTGAAACCGTAAGAGGCCATGACAAACGATTTTCAGAGGTCTGCCGGGGCACAAGAATTGAGCTTGTCCTGAATCGATTTCCACTCATCCATTGAGAGGAGCACCGCAGTCCGACCTTCACCCTCAATGAAAACCGGTTTGCGAGACGTGATCACCTGGTCGAGCAACTCGTCGAAATTAGCTATTGCCCGAGCAACTGACCATCTTTCATCTGCCATGACCCTATCTCTAAATCAGAAAGTGAATTTCTCACCATCATTTAGAAACGGTCGGCGGATTCGAGTAGTTTGAGAAAGCTCGCTCTGCCGAGGCCTCGCTTGAAGCTAGCAATGACGTAGTTACCGTCCTGAGTTTCGAGCAACCAAAACCGACCCTCTTTCCTCGCTGACTGAATTTTACCTGTGAGGAGAATGGAACCATCCAATCTGTGGTAAGCATCGTCATGCTTCGAATGGTCAAAGGACACCCCGAAGCATGTGTCATCTGCGATCATCGCGTCGCTGATAAAAGCTGTAATGGGTACGCTGTATTTTCGAAGACTTGCTCGCACCAAGCGACTCATCTGGAAATCGCTCACATCCTTACTATGAAACTTCAATTCGATTACTTCAGCCATCCGGCCAACGCTCCAAAAAATGACTCAATACGTATTTGCGGCGGTCATTGCTTAACCGGCTTTCATTGAAAAAGCGGCACCAATGCTAGCCTCTTTTCTCTGTCCTGCCCCTAGAAGGAGGTAGACCGTACTGTTGGTTTCAACCATGCAGCCTTCTGCGAAGGATTTTGCGAAGTTACTGCGTACCCACATGCCCGCCTGAAATCGATTTCGGCTATCGAAAACGACTTCATGCGCGTACAGAGTCGCGGGCAGTAGACCCAGTCCGATGAGCTTTTCCTTCTCATCTGAATTGACCGTGAGGTCGATCAAAATCCACTGCCGAACAACGCAGAATGCTTTGCCTGGGAATGACTTTGCTGCTAAATAGATCAGGTCTTCCTCAGCCCCCAACCAGCCAGCCATCTCCGCGCCTGCGCCGTAAAGTAGCTGCGAGATTTCTTCTAACGTGACCATGTAATTTTCTCGAATTCGTACACAGCGAAATTCAGTTCGCTAAGGTTCATCACTGAGAGACGGCTCATCAAATCTCGATCAGAAAATCCTGATCGAAACCGGTCTCTTCGGTCGGGTATCCGCGAGGATTTGACACTACTCGGCATCCTCCTTTAACGAAATCCGCAGCGATGTGGGTATGTCCATACACCCAAAGATCGGCCTTCCCCAGAAGCTCGGGCCAATTGTTTGCGTACGCTGCAGTAAGATGTGCAGGAAAATCCCCACTCACGTATTCCGACGTAGGAGCATGGTGCGTGACGACGACAGTTTTACCGGCGAAGGGGTTGTCCAGTTCCCCAGTAAGCCAGGCGTACGCCGCCTGTGATTTAGCGATCAAGTCATCAGGACGCAAACGTCGGAAATTTTCATCGGTTCTGATCACGGTGAAATCGTTCATCCAGTCCCAAGCGACTCGTTTCGCGGCAACGACATCTCCGGTCGACGAGTAATCTGTCCATGCAGTCGTGACCAAAAACCTAGTTTGGTTGATGATCAATACTTCGTTTTCGAGGACGTGCACGTGAGCAGCAGCCGCCTCTTTCATTTTTCGCAACGTGTGATCAATGTGGCCGCCGTAGTACTCATGATTTCCGCAAGCGTAAATCACCGGGCACTGGAATGTGTCATTTGCCCACGAGACTCCACGCAATTTGATATCAATATCACCAGCGAGAATGACTACGTCCGCGGCGCTTGGGGCGGGCTCGAATCGAGCGAATCCCAGGTGCAGATCTGAGTAGATTTGAAGCTTCATCGTCGTCACCGTGTAGTGCAGTGCTAAGCACCCTGAACCTGGGAATGAGCACTCTTCATGTCTCGGTAGATTGTTTGGATGTCGGACAGCGAACTGACATCGAGACAATCGGAAGTGCTGCTGTACACCGTTCCGCTTGCAACCGTGTGAAGTAACACGCACTCGCCTTTCTGGTCGTAACCGATGACCAGGCTGATTAGCTTCTCCATACGCTCTGAGAGGCCTCCATTGACGCAGGGTGAGGTGATGACCTGAACCTCTTCGATGAGGCAAGTTGGGCCTTCCAGCTCCAGTAGGTTGGACAATAAAGAGGCGTCCGTTGGCATAAATCTCTTGGTGAGTTGTCTGGCTCCCTCCGTGAACCGAAGGATGACGTGATACCAAGGATCCATTGATTCCCGCTCGACCATTCGCCAGGCGATTCGCCCTGGCCCCGGGAAGCCGGGTCGGCCTTCTCTATAAGCTTCATGTGAAATAAACATGCCGTATTTTCCTTTCCGTCCGGGTCAGTGATTGACCTCGAGTCGACCACTGACGATCTTTCCCATCCTGGCTTTCCATCGAGGCGTCTCCAAGGCTTGGACGCACCCGCTGGCCATCGGTATCTCTTTCAGATCCGATCAAAAAGCGTCTGGCAATACATGTGATATGTTTGGTGCTCAGGTCGCTAAAACTGCCTGATGCCCATCTCAAAAAGACTCTGAACCCATGATTGTGCGGCTTAGCTCTGATAAGGCGTCACCGCATTTTTCCTATACTACTACCAAACGTGGTTTATCGGAAGACAGGCGTTATGGCTCTATCCTCGCTTTTGAGGCAGACCATGTCGCTTAAGAATGAGATCGCCGGAGCACTCAGAGCAATCAGGACAATTCGAGGCTTTGACTACGGTGATTTGGCAGACGTCAGTGCAAAAGCAAACATAGGTAAGCTGGAGCAGGGTAAGAGCAATATCACGGTTGCGAAATTGATGGAGCTAGCAGAGGCCCTCCAATTCGATCCTATTGCTCTTTTGGCCCTCTGCGTCGCTATCCAGAAGGATGAACCTACCGACACTACTCTAGAGCGGGCACGTGCAGAGCTTGACTCATTCAAAGCAGACGGAGGAGAGGAGCTTGTCCGGAGTCAGTTTGTGGGCAAAGAGCTCAAAAAGAGACCTTCGGGTAAGCCTGGCAATACCAAGAATGCCGATGCTGTGAGAGAACTGAAGGCGTTAGGATTGAGTCAGGCGGAGGTGGCGCAGAGGCTTGGATTGGCCAGTTCCACGGTTTATCGGTACTGGCAGCAAACTACGTAGCGCATTTTCAGGTGCAAGGCTTAGGCGATAGCTAAAGAGCCTTACAGTATTTAAAAGCCATAAAAGGTCAGTGCGGCTAGCGTGCTGCTTTGGCTGAGATCGTCGAGACGATTTTAACCAGCGCAACAGCCGTCATGCCGACCAAAGCGCCAATTACACAGTGAATTCCCAGAGTCAAAACTAGCTCCCAATTTCTCGCCCCCCCTACGAGTCCATCTACGAAATGCGTGAGAGGCTCGATGCCGTCCGAAACGAACGTACCACCTACCAAAAACATCGCAATGGTGCCGATCCAGGACAGAGACTTCATCAATATGGGCGCAGCAGAGAGAAGTACTCCCCCAAGTTTTCTGACGATTACCCCCCATGTTCCTTGCGCTTGTGATTTTTCAAGAATAAGGCCTGCATCATCCATCCGCACAATAGCGGCGACAAAGCCATACACCCCAATCGTCATCACGACAGCGATGATGACCAATGTCAGGATCTGCTGCAGCAGAGATGCCTCAGCGACGATATTCAGGGTTATGACAATGATTTCAGCGCTGAGAATAAAATCGGTACGAATCGCTCCACTGACCTTTCGCTTCTCAAACGCAGCCATTTCTTCAGGGGTCTTGGGCTTCGTGGGCTTTTTTGTTCCTTTCCCATCGTTACGATCACGAGTCAGCTTTTCCTTTATGGCTTCGAATCCTTCGTAGCAGAGATATGCGCCACCGGCCATCAGCAACCAATGAACAGCTCCTGGCAGCACAGCATTCAAGATCAGAGCACAAGGGACAAGGATGGCTTTGTTCCTCATTGACCCTTTGAAGACAGCCCATACAACGGGAAGCTCACGATCAGCTTTCATCCCAATGACCTGTTCAGCATTTACAGCTAGGTCATCGCTGAGGACGCTCGCTGATTTTTTCGCAGCAACCTTACTCATGAGGGAGATGTCATCGAGCAGAGTGGCTATGTCATCCAAGAGTGCGAATAGGCTACTACTGGCCATCTAAGGCTCCTTCTGGTTGCTAATTCTACTCCCCGACCACCTCAGGCATACCAGGGCCAATGCCCTCCATACGTTCCCCGTAAGCTCAGATTTGCCATAGCGTCACGGGATACGGAAAGCACCTTTACTAGACAATTGACATACCATCCCGTTCATCCATGAGTTTGGTGGATATTCACGCCCTTGCTGCGCCACGAGTTGATTCACTTCATTCGCCGTGTCTAGAACATTTGACCCTGTAGTTCCTGCTAGATGGTGGCTAACAAGGAGGTGACTCGACCATCCGGATGCATTGACAACGACCACCATTCCGTAAGCACCCTAAGCCTCAATATCAATACAGGTTGCAACATGGCTTTGAGGACTGCACCAAACATTCGTCATTGAATGCTGGCCTACTACCATCTTTTAGATCAAAGCCCCTATGCTACGTCACCGATATCCGAACGTAGGCTGTCGGCAACGCGAACCAAGTCAGCAGACGCGGGGCGTACACATCCTGGACGATGGGCGGTAAGCAATGAAGCTGCAGAGTATTCGGCTATGTAATTTTCAGTCCTTCGACAAGGGGCCTACGGTAATCACATTCGAGGATGTCACCTACCTCATCGGCCCTAATGGCTCCGGAAAAACAGCAGTCCTGCAAGCGCTCTGCAGATTGTTTGCCTTTGATCCAAGCCTGCGCAGGATCAAGCGATCTGACTTCCATGTACCTCCTGATGAGGATTTGGTACCTGAGGAACGCAGTCTGTGGCTGGAAGCGGATTTCGAATTTCCAGAGCTTCTGGAAGATGAAGACAACTCTACCGTGGCCCCGCACTTCGCTCATATGCGATTGGATACAGCCGACGGCATCCCGCGCGTTAGATATCGATTGAGCGCAACCATGGGGATTGATGGGGATATTGAAGAGAACCTAGTGTATGTCCTTGACGTTGATAAGGACGCCAACCCACTGTCGACCGCAGTAGTCACTCGGACGCATCGCAATACCATTCAAATGCATTACCTCCCCGCCAGACGAGACCCTGCCGACCACATCACCTATGGCGCTAATGCCCTGCTCGGTCGCTTATTACGAGCCGTCAATTGGGAGGATGACCGCGAGCGGATCAAAGAACTCACTGACGAGATCAGCGAGTGCTTGTCAGGAAACCAGTCGGTAAGTGCATTCAGTGAAAGCCTTAACGCGATGTGGAAGCGGCTTCACAGGGGTACCTTTTTCACCGACCCCAAGCTCACCTTCGTTACCTCCGAGATTGAGTCTCTTCTCAGACATATGTCAGTGTCGTTCTCACCAGGACACGACGAAAACCTTGTCGACTTCTCTCGCCTCAGCGATGGACAGAAGTCGATGCTTTATCTATCGCTGGTGTTGTCCTCTCACGCCATCGGGCGGGCAGTCCTCACCGGTAAGGACGTTTCTTTCGATGCTGACAAACTGAAGCCACCGTCATTCACGCTGATCGCAGTGGAAGAGCCAGAAAACAGCCTCTCACCTCATTACCTCGGACGCATCGTGAACGCCCTCAACAGCTCCATTGGAGGAGCTGACTCTCAGGCAATCATTGCGACGCATGCCCCATCCATGCTCCGCCGCGTAGATCCCGAGAACATCCGCTATTTACGCCTGGCCGCGAGTCGTGCAACTAAGGTCACCTGCATAGCCCTACCCGACAAGGAAGATGAGGCTCATAAGTTTGTCCGAGAGGCTGTGCAGGCTTTTCCTGAAGTTTATTTCTCTAGATTGGTTGTACTGGGTGAAGGCGACAGTGAGGAAATTGTCCTTCCAAGAATACTTCAAGCGAAAGGCGCGCCTGTTGATGAGTCAGCCGTGACTATCGCTCCACTGGGGGGGCGCCACGTCAATCATTTCTGGCGGTTGCTGGCTGCATTAGAAACGCCTTATGTGACCCTATTGGATCTCGACGTCGCACGACACCAAGGTGGCTGGGGCCGCATCCGCAATGTCAACAATCAGCTATCCAAGTTTTCTCCAGATAAAATACTTCCTGATGACTGGCACATTGTTAAATGGAACGAAGAGCCTCCTATTCGAACACATCATACTTTCGAGAAAGTGAGCTTATTTCTCGAGTTGGAGAAGCGCGACGTCTTCTTCTCTGAGCCGATGGATTTAGATTTCGCGATGATCAGTGCCTATCCAGACGCGTACTCTGTTGAGCAAAGTGATCCTGACGAGACAACACTTAAGGCGGTTCTCGGGAAGAGCCACCATAACCCTGCACAGTACACCGCTGCAGAGCAGCGGTTGTTTGGCACCTACCACTCCAAGTTCAAATTAGGTAGCAAACCGGCAGCACACATCTCTGCCCTTGCAAAGCTGACTGATGAAGACCTGTTAAAGAGTCTTCCGCCATCGCTAGATCGTTTGGCCGACGCAATCATCGCGGCGCTGGAGGACATCCCAGAATGATTAGCGCGGACGTATGGAAAGTCGCCGATGGCTTGACCTTGGAAACAAACGCGCTTATTGCTGTGAGGGAACTTCGAAAATCGCTCGCGCTCACCGCAGGCCCAGGCGCTGGTAAAACGGAAGTTCTAGCGCAGCGTGCAGACTTTTTGCTTCGCACCGGAAACTGTCGATATCCCAAGCGAATACTCGCGATATCTTTCAAGGTCGATGCCAGCAAAAACCTCAAGGAGCGGATTCGTCGCAGATGCGGCCTTGACCTAGCTGCGCGCTTCGACAGCTACACGTTTCATGGCTTCGCCAAGCGCATTATTGACAGATTTAGACCGGTACTTACAGGCAAGGACTCTCTAGAGCCCAATTACTCTGTAGGCAACGAACAAATCCCAGGAAAGCAGATTAAGTTCGCGCAGCTTATACCACTCGCCACGAAAATTTTGAACGACTCAAAGACTGCGAGGAATGCGATTTGTCAGACTTATACCGATGTATTCCTCGATGAGTTTCAGGACTGCACCACTGAGCAGTACGCGCTTCTAAAGCTCGTTTTTATGAATAAGCCGATTCGTCTAACCGCAGTCGGTGACACCAAACAGAAAATCATGGGGTGGGCAGGGGCACTGGATGGCATATTCATAGAGTACGCAAAGGACTTCGGCGCTAGGCCACTAAATCTGTATCGTAACTTTCGATCTAAGCCTCGCCTGTTGCGTATGCAGAATGAAATCATCCGAACGCTTGATCCTGCCGCTGTTATGGCCGACGACCTGATAATCGGGAACGACGGCGAACTCTTCGCCCGAAACTACGACACCAGTCACAGTGAAGCAGTCGCACTAGCCACGCTCATTAAACAGTGGATAAATGTAGAGAAAATCCCCCTCCACGAAATAGCAATTCTGTTTCCAAGGCAGATTGACCTATATGGCACTCCTCTCATGGAAGAGTTAGCCGCCAAGGGCGTGCCCTATCGCAACGAGCATGAGTCTCAAGACTTGGTTAATGAGCCCGCCGCTCGCCTAATCATTGACTATTTGTCATGCCTGTATCGCGAGCGAGAGCCAACGGCGTGGATTAGTTTGATGGAGCAACTGGTATCGTTTAATGACGAAGAAGGCGAATCAGAACTTCAGAGAAGCTTCGAGCGGCTCTATGTTGCTCACCTCAAGGAGGTGAAAAAGTCTTCCCGATCTGACACTCCTTACAAAGGATGGTGGGATTTAACCATGACTTTCCTAAAGAACGTCGGCCTACCTGTGCTGGCCACCCTTTCTTCTGACTACGAAGCAAAGGCCAGATTGAACGAGGTTATCAAGAACACAAGACAGCAGATTGAAAAATTGCTCGAGCAAGAACCGGATTTGCTCAAAGCACTTGATCTGTTCTCCAACGATCAAGCAGTCCGATTTCTGACGATTCATAAAAGTAAGGGATTGGAATTCCACTCTGTAATCATGATCGGTGTAGAAACACAGACATTTTGGGCCAAAGCCCAAGAGGAGCGTTGCGGCTTCTTTGTGGGTGTCTCACGCGCCAAGGAGCGGTTGATGATCACGACATGCGACTTACGCCATCGACCGCCCTCAAACCCTCCAAGGTGGAATGAGCATCGCACTCCTCATGCAGAGTTCGTCACCTACATAACTCCATTTCTTTCCGCTCAGCCAAATGCCTAACAGGTAGCCGTGTGTCGCTGATGTTGTATGAACTCGGGGCAAGGATGCTCCCTACACAGCAAGTTATCCATAAACCTCAAGCAGAGCCGCAGACACTGGCCGAGGAAAATTTTCGGGCTTCCGGGGTATGCCATAGATCGGGGTGTGCCAGGAAGGTCAAGGCAAGAGCACTCCCAATCAAAAGCAGGCTTTAACTGCTTTAAAGACAGAAGCAAGAGCGTGTCAAAGCCTAAGGGCTTTGACACCAAAGCGGTGTCTGTCTAGAAAATCACCGCCGAATAAATCGTATCGCGCACCAGCGTCGGCGACGCTTCATTGCTCATCATGATCGCCAGGATCACCACTTCCACCAGTACCGCGGCCAGGGTCAGGATCATCGTGCCGTAGGGATCGCCGACTTTTTCGGCGAGCAGTTCGGCGTGATGGGCGACGCGCATGGAGGCGATGACAATGAAAGCGACCAGCACCAGGCCGGCGGTCAGCGCGATGGGCTGGCCGCTGTGCAACATCCAGTGCTCCAGCGGATAGGCGACGAAGGCGGCAATCAGGGCCAGCAGCAGAAACTTTTCTTGCTTGATGAGTGTGAGCATTGCGGGCCTTTTTGCCGGGTGAGGCGAAATATCAGTGGGATGAGCTACTGATTGCGGGGCGGCGCTAACGTTTCGTTACACCTTAGCGTACCCGTGGCTGGCAACCGCGCCAGTCCATGCACTTTTATTGGCCTTTCGGGCCTCTTCGCGAGCAGCCGGCGGCGCGATGAACCGCCTGGTCAGGTTTTGCCAATTGTCGCCACGGGCACCTGTAGAATGCTCGCCATCTGCACCTGATGAGAAAAGACTATGTACGACTGGCTGAACGCCCTGCCCAAGGCAGAGCTGCACCTGCACCTGGAAGGCTCGCTTGAACCCGAGCTGCTGTTCGCCCTCGCCGAGCGCAACAAGATCGCCCTGCCGTGGGGCGATGTCGAAACCCTGCGCAAGGCGTACGCCTTCAACAATCTGCAAGAATTTCTCGACCTCTATTACCAGGGCGCCGACGTGTTGCGCACTTCCCAGGATTTCTACGACCTGACCTGGGCCTATCTGTTGCGGTGCAAGGCGCAGAACGTGATTCACACCGAACCGTTCTTCGACCCACAGACCCACACCGACCGTGGCGTGCCGTTCGAAGTGGTGCTCAACGGCATCGCCAGCGCGCTCAAGGATGGCGAGCAGCAACTGGGCATCACCAGCGGCTTGATCCTGAGTTTCCTGCGCCACTTGAGTGAAGAACAAGCGGAGAAGACCCTCGACCAGGCGCTGCCGTTCCGCGATGCGTTTGTTGCCGTGGGCCTGGACAGTTCAGAAATGGGTCACCCGCCGAGCAAGTTCCAGCGCGTGTTCGATCGGGCCCGCCACGAAGGTTTCCTGACCGTCGCCCACGCCGGTGAAGAAGGTCCGCCGGAGTACATCTGGGAGGCTCTGGACCTGCTGAAGATTCAGCGCATCGACCATGGTGTACGCGCCATCGAAGACGAGCGCCTGATGCAGCGGATCATCGACGAACAGATTCCGTTGACCGTGTGCCCGTTATCGAACACCAAGCTTTGCGTGTTCGACCACATGTCCCAACACAACATTCTCGACATGCTGGAACGCGGCGTGAAAGTGACCGTGAATTCGGATGACCCGGCGTACTTCGGTGGGTATGTGACCGAGAACTTCCACGCGCTGTATACCGATCTGGGCATGACCCAGGATCAGGCCAGGCGATTGGCGCAGAACAGCCTGGATGCGCGGCTGGTCAAACCCTAACCATCACCGCAACCCCTTGTAGGAGCTGGCTTGCCAGCGAAGAGGCCATCACATTCAACATTGATGTCGCCTGACACGCCGCCTTCGCCAGCAAGCCGGCTCCTACAAAACCCCAAGCCCCTCGACGCCGCTTGCGTTACGGCACCACCTGCAGCTCGCTCTCCTTGGCAAATCGATGAATTTCCCGCTGCCCCGCAGCGGTGATTTGCACGGCTGGCGACTCATTGGACACACTCACCCAACCAGACTGCATGAACAGTTGCAGCAACGCCGCGCCCAGTGAGCCGCCCATGTGTGGACGTCTTTCGCTCCAGTCAGGACAAGCGCAGGCGGTTCTACTGGTTTTGTTCGCCAGCGCCTGGACGAACACTCCGCGTTTCGCCAGTTGCGTGGCGCCCTTGTGAGTGATCGACACCCGCTGATCGAACTGTTCGATCCAGCCCGCATTCAGCAGACGCTGGTAGAGGTCGGCGGCCAAAATACCGCCCAGATGATCGTGGCACAGCCTGGCGCGCAACAATGGCGAAGGCGCTGCCTGAGTCCTGGAGAGGGGTGCATTGCGCTTGAAAATAGCCGGGATGTCCCTTGGCGTGCTGGCAATCGTCGCACTGGCCAATGCATCGATAGCAGCAGCGACTTCGGGTCCGGCAAGCCGAAAAAACCGCTTGCGCCCGCGAATTTCGACTTTCAACAGGCCACCGGCGGACAGACGCCCCAGGTGGGCACTGGCCGAAGACGGTGACACGCCGGCCAGCAAGGCCAGCTCTTCGGATTGTCGCGCCGAGCCGTCCATCAAAGCCCACATCATTGCGCTGCGCTTTGGGTCAGCCAGCAATGTGGCGATCTGGCTGATGCAAGGTGCATGTTCCATGTATTCACTCCCTGTTGAATCGTTTCGTCTACTGCTCAATGGCATAGTATAAGCGTGTTAATCGCTGGATCCTGCCCTGCGTAACCCAAGGGTGGTGATAGTTCCTGAGGGAAATTTCGCTATTTTCCTGCGATTAATGACCTTCGCCCGAGAACGTCGGAAATCGACTACTTGAACTGGCGCAGCGGCTGACGAGCATTTCCCGCAGCAGGTTCACCGGTTTACTCAATTGCGCGCGATGGGCGCACAGCAGGTTCAGGGGGGCACGCTCACATTGCAGCTCCGGCATCAGCACCTTTAACCGACCGGCCAGCACATCGGCGGCGACATCGAGCCAGGATTTGTAGGCGATTCCGGCACCCGCGACAGCCCACAGTCGCACCACATCGGCATCATCGCTGAAGCGATCACCGCTGACCGTCAGGCTGACCTCGCGTTTGCCGTCATGAAAACTCCAGTGATCGTGGACCCGGCTGCCGAGCATGAACAGCAGGCAATTGTGTTGCGCCAATTGCTCAAGCTGTCGTGGCTCACCCTGCCGGGCAAGGTAACTCGGGGCGGCGCAAAGAACGCGGCGATTCTGCGGAGCGATTGGCAGCGCCACCAGGCTCGAGTCTTCCGGCTCGCCGTACCTGAGGGCAATGTCCACCGGTTGGCGGAACAGGTCGGCGATGCGGTCCCCCAGTAGCAGGCGCACCGTGAGTCCGGGATGCTCGCGCTGAAACTCGTCGAGCCACGGCAGCAGCAGGTTTCGACCGAAATCCGAGGGCGCCGACAGCTGCAGGATCCCACTGACCTGATCCTGACTACCGGCCAACAACCGGCGACCCTCGTCGAGATTGCTCAACGCCGCCCGGGCGTATTCGAGAAATCCCTCGCCCTCGGCCGTCAGGCGCAAGCTGCGTGTGGAACGGGCAAGCAAACGGGCGCCGAGTTGCTGTTCGATGCGCTTCAACGCCGCGCTGGCCACCGCAGCGGACATGTCCATCCCGCGCGCCGCCGCCGACAGACTGCCCAGGTCCGCTGCCCGGACAAACAATTGCAAATCATCGAAACGCAGCATTTCCAGCCTCGATTATCAAAAAAATATTGAAAGAGACTGCTCTTTTAGCGGGTTTTATCTTGCGTAGAAATAGCCAATCATCTGCCCATCGAAAACACCCCCCTCTTCCGGAGTCGAATATGTCCCAGCCGTTCACCGCCATTGCCACCCTGATCGCCAAAGCCGGCCAGCAGGGCGCCCTGGAACAGCATTTACGCGCGCTGCTGGAACCCACCCGTGCCGAGGCCGGTTGCGGTCAATACGACCTGCATCAGGACCTCGCCAATCCACTGGCCTTCTACATGATCGAACAGTGGAGCAGCGACGAGGCCCTGCAAGCCCATGACGCCAGCGCCCATATCCAGAATTTTCGGGCCAGGGCCGGCGATTTCCTCGAACACTTCGAACTCAAGCGTCTGCGCACCCTGGCCTGATCGTTCTGTTATCAATTTTCGGAGTCCTCCATGAAAGCCATTGCTTATTACGCCTCCCTGCCCATCAGCGACGAGACCTCCCTGCAGGACATCGAACTGCCGGAACCGGTTGCCGGTCCGCGCGACCTGCTGGTGGAAGTCAAAGCCATCTCGGTCAACCCGGTCGATACCAAAGTCCGCCAGAACGTCCAGCCGGAAGGTGGCATGGCAAAAGTACTGGGCTGGGACGTGGCGGGCGTGGTCAAGGCCGTCGGCAGTGAAGTGACCTTGTTCAAGGCTGGCGACAAAGTGTTTTATGCCGGATCCATCGCTCGCGCCGGCGGCAACAGTGAGCAGCATGTGGTGGATGAGCGGATCGTCGGCCATATGCCCACTTCCCTGGGTTTCGCCGAAGCCGCCGCCCTGCCGTTGACTGCCATTACGGCCTGGGAGCTGCTGTTCGAACGCTTGCAAGTGCACGAAGGCCAGACCGATGAAGGTCAAAGCCTGTTGATCGTTGGAGCGGCCGGCGGAGTCGGGTCGATCCTGACTCAACTGGCCAGCCGGCTGACCGGGCTGAAAGTCATCGGCACCGCCTCCCGTGCGCAAACCCGGAGCTGGGTCAGCGAGTTGGGTGCCGATCTGGTGATCGATCACAGTCAGCCGCTGAGCGAAGAACTCAAACGTGCCGGCATCGAGCAGGTCACCCATGTGGCCAGCCTGACCCAGACTGATCATCACCTGGATCAACTGATCGAGGCACTGGCGCCACAAGGCAAACTGGCGCTGATCGATGATCCGAAGGCCCTCGACGTGACCAAGCTCAAGCGCAAGAGCCTGTCGCTGCACTGGGAGTTCATGTACACCCGCTCACTGTTCGAGACCGCGGACATGATCGAGCAACATGAACTGCTCAATCGCGTCGCGCAGCTGATCGACGCCGGGACGCTGAAAACCACGGTAGGCGAGCATTTCGGGACGATCAACGCGGCCAACCTGCGCCGTGCCCATGCGCTGCTGGAAAGTGGTAAATCAAAGGGAAAGATTGTGCTCGAAGGGTTCTGAGGATCTAAAACCTGAAAAAGATCGCAGCCTGCGGCAGCTCCTACAGGAACCGTGAATATCCGAAATATTCGGATACACATCGACCGATGCAGGAGCGGCTGCAGGCCGCGATCTTGCGCGCTCGAACCGTCAGTCAGAGAGTTGACCGCTGTCACAATTGCGACCGTATTCGGGTCTACAATCGTGGCCACTGCAAAGCAATCTTTTACATAAAGGAGGTCAGCAATGAAGATCCTGATAAAAGAATTGGCAAAATCCCAGTGGCAGGTCCGCCTGGACCAACATGCCGTGACCTTCCGCAGCGAAGCCGAAGCTCGCGCCTTTACCCGAACCCTCGAAGCGCGCTTGCACGCGCCCCATCAATTTCCCGACCAGCAGCAGCGCGCGGCTGGCTGAGCCTGTCCTCAGGCCTGGGCTTGCGCCAGTGCCCGGGCATTTTGCATACGTCGGGTGAGCATCGCCACGCTCACCACCAGAATCCCGCACAGACTGATGACCATGGCCATCGGCACGGCGCTGCCATCGTGCAAAACACCCACCAGCGCCGCAGCGCCGGCGGCGACGCTGAACTGCAGGCAACCGAGCATCGCCGACGCACTGCCGGCCCGGGCGCCCTGCCCGCTCATGGCACAGGCCGAGGCGTTAGGCAGGATGCAACCCAGGCTGGAGATGCAGATGAACAGTGGAATCAGCAGTGGCCACAGTTGCGCGGTGTGCATCGAAGTGACGGCCAGCAGCGCCAGGCCGGCACCGAGGTAGATCCAGACCGTGCGGGTCAGCAAAAATGCCGGGCCACGCTTGGCCAGCAAGCGTGCATTGACCTGCGCCACGAGGATGAATCCCGCCGCATTGGCACCGAACAGCCAGCCGAAATGCTCGGCCGGCACGCCATAGAGTTTGATAAACACAAAGGGTGAGCCGGCAATGTAGGAAAACATTCCGGCGATGGCGATGCCACCTGTCAGGGCGTGGCCGAGAAACACCGGGTCCGCCAATAGGCGACCGTACTGACGCAGCGCCCCGGACAATGGTTGGCGTGGCACATGGGCGGGCATGCTTTCCGGCAGCCCGAGGGCGACGGCCAGCCCCACCAGCGCACTGAAAAAGGTCAACGCGAGAAAGATCGACTGCCAGCCTGTGGTATTGACCAACAGCCCACCCAGCATGGGTGCCAGAATGGGGGCCAGCCCCATCACCAGCATCAGTTGCGAAAAGACCTTCGCCGAACCCACCGCATCGCATTTATCGCTGACCACCGCGCGGGAGATCACCATCCCCGCGCAACCACCCAGGGCCTGAACGAAGCGCGCACCGATCAGCCATTCCAGGTTCGGCGCAAACGCGCAGGCCAGGGAGGCAGCAATGAACAGGCCGACACCGGCCAGCAAGGGAATGCGTCGCCCGAAGCGATCCGCCACCGGGCCATAGGCCAGTTGACCGATGGACAAGCCGAGAAAATAGGCCGCCAGGGTCATTTGAATATGCTGTTCATCGGTGCCAAACGCGAGCGCCATTGCCGGGAAGGCCGGCAAGTAGAAATCGATCGCCAACGGGCCGAAGGCGCTGAGGGCGCCAAGAATCAAAATGGTACGAAAGTTCATCAGGCATCCAGTGGGACAGGTCGGCAGCCCCACAGTCTAGCCGCGCATGGATCCCTTGAACATTCTGTTAGGTCGCTAACTAATAAAGAATCACCCTATCGAGCGCAAATACCCCGTGTAGGAGCTGGCTTGCCAGCGAAGGACTCAAGGACGCCGCGTTGATTCAGGAATACACGCGTTATCGTTGACGACCTTCGCTGGCAAGCCAGCGCCTACAGGGGGATCGCGCTTGGCCTCAGGCGACTTTCACTGGGTAGCCTTCTTCGCTAATCAACGCGATCACTTGCTCCGCCGTCAGCGCACTCTCGACCCCGACTTCTTTCGCCGCCAGATCTACCCGTACACTGGCCGCCGGATCCTTCGCTTGCAGCGCCTGAGTGATGGCTTTGACGCAGTGACCGCAGGACATGCCTTGAACGTTGAACACTTGCATGGGAGAACTCCTTTCAGTGGATTGCGAGCAGTCTGGAGCTTGCCACCATGGCAAGGTCAAGTACTGCAGCCACTACCGGACTGGCAATCATCGCCGCGCTCGGCCAAGCTGCGCCCATCAGTGATTCGACTTCAGGAGGTTCAGCCATGCGCTGGTCAGCTCTCAGCCTGTTTGGCTTCATCAGCCTGTTTGCCGCGACACCTGCGGTACACGCCGCCGGGGAGGACTATGGCGTGCTGATCATTTCCCGCGAGCGCCTGGAAATCGCGACCTCCTGCGAGATCGGCGTGTACATCCAGGACCAGTTGGCCGCGCGGCTGTTCCAGGAACAGAGCACCGCGTTCAACCTGCCGCCGGGCAATGTGTCCCTGCGCTTGAAACTCCTGCCGGGACAGGCCCCGGGGTGCAACCCGGGGATGCTGGCGCCGGGCTCACAGAACGTCACGCTCAAGGCCGGGGATGTGTTGAAGTTCCGGATTGCGATGACGCAGGAAGGGATGTACCTCAAGCCTACGGCCCTCGATTATTGAGTAGTCATTAAAAAGAGCGTCCGAACGCGGCCCGAGCCTGCGGCAGCTCCTACGGAATCGGGTTGACACGCAGTCTATGTAGGAGCTGGCTTGCCAGCGAAGGGGCCATCACCTGCGACATTGATATCGCCTGAAACGCCGCCTTCGCCAGCTAGCCGGCTCCTACAATTGTGCAGTCAACACGATCCCTGCAGCTGCCGCGGGCTCGGGCCGCGTTCGGACGATCTTTTGATCTGAATCATGGCGCTTGACCTTGCCCGCATGGCAAGGTTGATCCTGTAGGCATCTTCTACAGGGAGCGCGACCGATGTCCGAATCCACCACTTTCGATCTGCCGATTGCCGGCATGACCTGCGCCAGTTGCGCCGGACGTGTCGAGCGTGCCTTGAGCAAAGTCATCGGCGCCAGTGCCGTCAGCGTCAACCTCGCCACCGAGCAGGCCCGGGTTCAAGCGCCCAGCGACAGCCTGCCGGCCTTGATGGACGCCGTGGAGCAAGCCGGCTACAGCGTGCCGCAGCAGACCCTGGAGTTGAGCATCGACGGCATGACCTGCGCCTCCTGTGTCGGCCGGGTCGAACGTGCGCTGGCGAAGGTGCCGGGGGTGAAGCGTGTCAGCGTCAACCTGGCCAATGAACGCGCCCACCTCGAGTTACTCGGGCAGATTGATCCGCAGGCATTGATCGCCGCCGTGACCAAGGCGGGTTACGGCGCCAGCGTCTGGGAAGTCGAACACCCGCCAACCGACCATCAGCAACAGCGTCTGCACCGCGAGCGTTGGGCCTTGATCATCGCAATCGTCCTCGCCCTGCCGCTGGTGTTGCCAATGGTGCTGCAACCCTTCGGCGTGCACTGGATGCTGCCGGCCTGGGTGCAATTTGCGCTGGCGACGCCGGTGCAATTCGTCTTCGGAGCGCGTTTTTATATCGCCGCGTGGAAAGCCGTGCGTGCCGGTGCCGGCAACATGGATTTGCTGGTGGCCTTGGGCACCAGCGCCGGTTATGGCTTGAGTCTTTACGAATGGGCCACCGCCGCCGGGCGCACGCCGCACCTGTACTTTGAAGCCTCGGCGGTGGTGATTGCCCTGGTGTTGCTGGGCAAATACCTGGAAAGCCGCGCCAAGCGCCAGACCGCCAGCGCCATCCGCGCCCTTGAAGCCTTGCGTCCGGAGCGAGCGATTCAAGTGATCGACGGCCGTGAGCAGGACGTTGCCATCAGCGCCTTGCGCCTCAACGATCTGGTCATGGTCAAACCCGGCGAACGTTTCCCGGTGGACGGCGAAGTCGTCGAAGGCCAGAGCCACGCCGACGAAGCGCTGATCAGCGGCGAAAGCCTGCCTGTGCCGAAACAGCCCGGCGACAAGGTCACCGGCGGCGCCATCAATGGCGAAGGCCGGTTACTGGTTCGCACCCAGGCCCTGGGCGCGGAAACGGTACTGGCGCGGATCATCCGCCTGGTGGAAGACGCTCAAGCGGCGAAGGCGCCGATCCAGAAACTGGTGGATAAAGTCAGCCAGGTATTCGTCCCGACGGTGTTGCTGATCGCGTTGGCGACCTTGATCGGTTGGTGGCTGTACGGGGCGCCGATGGAAACGGCGCTGATCAACGCCGTGGCGGTGTTGGTGATTGCTTGCCCTTGCGCACTCGGGCTGGCCACGCCGACGGCGATCATGGCCGGCACCGGTGTGGCGGCGCGCTACGGGATTCTGATCAAGGACGCCGAAGCGCTGGAGCGTGCCCATGAAGTCAGCGCCGTGGTGTTCGACAAGACCGGCACGCTGACCTCGGGCGCGCCGCGCATCGCCCATTTGAGTGCGATCGACGCTGACGAAGCCGCTCTGTTGCAAAGGGCCGGGGCGCTGCAGCGCGGCAGTGAACATCCGTTGGCCAAGGCCGTGCTGGACGCTTGCGCCGAACGTGGCTTGAATGTGGCCGATGTCAGTGACAGCCAGTCCCTGACCGGGCGCGGCATTGCCGGCACCCTCGAGGGTCGGCGGCTGGCGCTGGGCAATCGGCGCCTGCTGGAAGAGAGCGGTTTGAGCGCCGGTCCATTGGCTGATAGCGCAACCGCATGGGAAACCGAAGGCCGGACCTTGTCCTGGCTGATCGAGCAAAGCCCCGAACCGAAAGTGCTGGGCTTGTTCGCCTTTGGTGACACCCTCAAGGCCGGCGCGCTGCAAGCGGTGCAACAACTGCGCGCTCGCAACATCAGCAGCCACCTGCTGACCGGCGACAATCGCGGCAGTGCCAAAGTGGTCGCCGAGGCGCTCGGCATTAAAGATGTCCACGCCGAAGTATTGCCCGCCGACAAAGCCGCCACCGTCGCCACCCTCAAGAAAACCGGGGTGGTGGCAATGGTCGGCGACGGCATCAACGATGCCCCGGCCCTGGCGGCTGCCGACATCGGCATCGCCATGGGCGGCGGCACCGACGTAGCCATGCACGCCGCCGGAATCACTTTGATGCGCGGTGATCCACGGCTGGTGCCGGCGGCGCTGGACATCAGCCGCAAGACCTACGCGAAGATCCGGCAGAACCTGTTCTGGGCCTTCGTCTACAACCTGATCGGCATTCCGCTGGCAGCCGCAGGCTTGCTCAACCCGGTGCTCGCCGGCGCGGCCATGGCGTTGTCGAGCGTCAGCGTGGTGAGCAATGCGCTACTGCTGAAAACCTGGAAGCCCAAGGAACTGGAGGAACACCCATGAACATCGGCCAAGCGGCCCGCCAGAGCGGACTGAGCGCCAAGATGATTCGTTATTACGAATCCATCGGCCTGCTGAAGGCCGCCCATCGTACCGACAGTGGCTATCGAGTGTATGGCGACGACGACCTGCACACCCTGGCGTTCATCAAGCGCTCCCGCGACCTGGGATTTTCACTGGAAGAGGTCGGCAAATTGCTGACCCTCTGGCAGGACCGTCAACGCGCCAGCGCCGACGTCAAGGCGCTGGCCCGCCAGCATATCGAGGAACTGGACCGCAAGATCCTCGAGCTCGGCCAACTGCGCGACACGCTGCAGGACCTGGTCGAGCATTGCCAGGGTGATCACCGTCCCGATTGCCCGATCCTCAAAAATCTTGAGTCGGGCTGCTGTGGCGTGCCCGCTCGCGCCTGACTGCCTCATTCCTTGAAGATTGGTAGCCAACCAATGTAGGGGGATTTGCGTCCTACACAAAAAACCCGGCCGAAGCCGGGTTTTTTATTGACCTGTCACTGCATCCAGGGCGGAGGCGGTTCTTCGGTCTTGCCGGGTGGTGCGTCGTCTGCGGCGCGTACCGCCTGCTTACGTTCTTCATCGAGGCGTGCGGCCTCGATTTCACGCAGGATGCCGCCAACGTCGGCCATCTCTTCCGGCTCGTCGAACTCACCGGTCAAAGCACTGGCCGGGTGCAAGGTGCCGGCTTCGTACAGCGCCCACATTTCCTTGGCGTACCGGGTCTTCTTCAACTCCGGGGCAAACCGCCCGAAGTAGGACGCCATGTTGCCGACATCCCGCTCCAGCATGCTGAACGCGTGGTTGTTACCCGCCGCATCCACCGCCTGCGGCAAGTCGATGATCACCGGCCCCGTCGGGGTCAGCAGCACGTTGAATTCCGACAAGTCACCGTGCACCAGTCCCGTACACAACATCAGCACGATCTGCGAAATCAGGAACGCGTGGTATTCGCGCGCCTGGTCCGGCTCCAGCACGACGTCGTTCAGGCGTGGTGCGGCATCGCCGTATTCATCGGCTACCAGCTCCATCAGCAGCACGCCTTCCAGGAAGTCGTAAGGCTTGGGCACCCGAACGCCCGCACCGGCCAGACGGAACAATGCCGCCACTTCGGCATTCTGCCAGGCGTCTTCGGTTTCTTTCTTGCCGAACTTGGAACCCTTGGCCATCGCCCGGGCCTGACGGCTGTTGCGTACCTTGCGACCTTCCTGATACTCGGCCGCCTGACGAAAACTGCGTTTATTCGCCTCCTTGTAGACCTTCGCGCAACGTAACTCGTTACCGCAGCGCACCACGTAAACAGCTGCTTCTTTACCACTCATGAGTGGGCGCAGCACCTCGTCGACCAGACCGTCCTCGATCAGGGGTTCAATGCGTTTTGGAGTCTTCATCAGCTTTTATTGTGGGTCCTTTATTACCAAACACGCGAAAGTCATTCGTTATACGGCAATCCACTCATTCGGGGGAGGGGTTGCCGACCTATGAACAGTGCAAACACCCACAATGTGTCGGAAAAAGTTGCCCTATAGACAAAACCACAACTTCGGCAGATTATTTTCCCCGCCCCATCCCCCTCACTCAAGAGATCTGTTCATGAGCAAAAAGCCATCGAAAAATGGCCCGAACAAGGCCAAGTCCATCATCGCCCAGCCACTGTTCCGCAGCCGTCAGGAACGAGCCGGCAAAGGCAAAGGCAGCTACCGCCGCGAAGCCTTCCAGTCTGACAACTGGGAGGCTTCTTACTTTCTGGCGGCCTGAAAGGCAAGCAATCGCTCAACATGTTAAGGTCTGCACCTGATTCGTACTCCCTGGACCTGTGCATGCCCCTTTGTCTTTCCCGTCGTTGGCACGTTCGCCAACTGATAGCTGCCTCCAGCCTCATTTTGCTAGTCGCCTGCGCGGAAAAACCGACCGCCGCCGACGCCCAGCCGCTTCAGACCCTCCCCATCGCGACAGCCCCTGCGGTGATCCCGCCCGTGGTGCCGACCGGTGACAACCTCGACATCCAGCCGACCCAGACCTTCGCCGAATGGCAAGCGGGTTTTCGCAGGGACGCTCTGGCCGCCGGCATCCGCGCCGATCTGTTCGACCGCGCCTTTGCCAATGTCAGCCTGGACACCAGCGTGATCCGCGCCGACCGCAGCCAGCCGGAGTTTTCCCGCCCGGTGTGGGAGTACCTCGACGGTGCTCTTTCGCCACTGCGGGTACGCAAAGGCCAGGCGCTGGTCGGCCAATATGCCGACATCCTGCAAAGCATCGAGCAGCGTTATGGCGTCGATCGTCAGGCACTGGTTTCGGTGTGGGGCATGGAGAGCAACTTCGGTCAGTTCCAGGGCAGCAAGTCGGTGATCAACTCCCTGGCGACCCTGGCCTATGAAGGCCGGCGTCCCGGGTTCGCCCACGCGCAATTGATTGCCGCACTGCAAATCCTGCAACAGGGTGATATCGAACCGGAAGCGATGCTCGGTTCCTGGGCCGGGGCCATGGGCCAGACCCAGTTCATCCCCACCACGTACAACACCCACGCCGTGGACTTCGCGGTGACGGCCGGCGCGACATCTGGGGCAGCCCGGCCGATGCCCTGGCCTCGACCGCGCACTACCTGCAAAGCTCGGGCTGGCAGAAAGGCCAGCCGTGGGGCTTCGAAGTACAACTGCCCGGCAGCTTCAACTACGTGCTGGCCGATGGCACGATTCGCAAGAGTGTTGCCGAATGGCTGCAATTGGGCGTCACCCTGCCCAATGGCGCCCAGGTTCCGCCTGGTTCCGAACAGCTGTCCGCGGCCCTGCTGCTGCCGGCCGGTTATCGCGGCCCGGCGTTCCTGGTCCTGGACAACTTCCGCGCGATCCTCAAGTACAACAACTCGTCGTCCTACGCGTTGGCTGTCAGCCTGTTGTCCGAACGTTTCAACGGCGCTGGCCTGATCAACGGCACCTGGCCGAAAGATGATATGCCGCTCAGCCGTACCGAGCGCATTGAACTGCAAAGCCTGCTGAGTGCGCAGAACTACGATGCGGGCACCGCCGACGGCATCATCGGCGCCAACACCCGCAAGGCGATCCGCAGTGCACAGCAGTCGTTTGGCTGGCCGGCCGACGGGTATCCGACGCACAAGTTGCTCGAAGGGCTGCGTAACCGATAGACAACCGTATGGCGAATGCCGCCTTCGCGAGCAAGCCCGCTCCCACATTTAATTTCTGGCGTTCACAATTTATGTGTTCACAGAGAATCCGATGTGGGAGCGGGCTTGCTCGCGAAGGCGGACTATCAGGCGACTAACATCTACCGCTTGACCACCACATCCTGCTCCAACAACAGTTCTTTCTCCCCTGCATCCAGCCGCACCAACGCCCCCATCGGCAACGTCAGGTTCGGATCGCAATGCCCGCTGCGCCACCCGGACAACACCGGTATCCGCAACGGTGCGAAAGTCTGCTTGAGCAAGCGCTCCAGCGCCGCGACATCAACCCCCGCTACATCCCCCACCAGCACCCCGCGCAGCTTGTGCAGCGAGCCTGCCAGTCGCAGATGGGTCAGCAGCCGATCAATGCGATACAGCGGCTCGTTGATGTCCTCGATGAACAGGATGACGCCCTCGGCATCCATTTCATAAGGCGTGCCCATGGTCGCGGCAATCATCGACAGATTGCCCCCCAACAAACGCCCGTGAGCGATGCCAGGCTCAATCGTGGTCAACGGGTAACCCACCGGGTGCGTCAGCACATTGCCCGCCTTCAGCTGCCCCCTGAGCATATTGAAAAACGACGACTCGGTCGGTTTTTGCTTTTCGCCCAACAGGTCCGCGTTGAGCATCGGACCATGGAAGGTCACGAAGCCTGCATAACGGCTGATCGCCAGGTGCAGCGCGGTGATGTCGCTGTAGCCGATGAATGGCTTGGCATTGTTGCGCAATAGCTCGAAGTCGATGCGATCAAGCAATCGCGGCGTACCGTAACCGCCGCGAAGACAGATGATTGCATCAATCTCGCTGTCGGCAAATGCGGCGTGCAGGTCATTGAGCCGCACTTCGTCGCTACCGGCCAGGTAGCCATCCCGCTCGTACACGCCGGGATACACCCGCACCGAATAACCGCGCGCGCGCATCCAGGCAATGGCTTTGTCGGTGTCCAGCGCTGCCGGACCGGCAGGTGCGATGACACCGATCAACCCTTGCGACGGCAAGGCCGGAACAGGCGCATGAGGACAAAGCGTGTGAGTGGGTCTAACAGTCATCCATGAATCTCCCTGCGTGAAAGCGATAAGCACACAGTAGTCAGGAACGGGGACAAACAGAAGAGGGACAGTCGCCCCGCAGGTTGCAGGAAAAATCTGCAATGGCTGTAGGCCAGGCAAAAAAACGCCCGCAAGAGGAACATCCTTGCGGGCTGTTTTTACGTCGTCGGTATCAGGACGACATCAGCTCGGCCTTGACCAGCTTCGCCTGCTCGTCGGCGTGGTACGAGGAACGTACCAGCGGGCCGGAGGCGACGTTCTTGAAGCCCATCTTGTAACCTTCCTCGGCGAACCAGGCGAAGATGTCCGGGTGCACGAAACGTTGCACCGGCAAGTGGCTACGGGACGGTTGCAGGTACTGGCCCAGGGTCAGCATGTCGATGTCGTGTTCGCGCATGCGCTTCATGACTTCGATGACTTCTTCGTCGGTCTCGCCCAGACCCAGCATCAGGCCGGACTTGGTCGGAATGTGCGGCATCATCTGCTTGAAGCGTTGCAGCAGGGTCAGCGACCACTGGTAATCCGAACCCGGACGCGCGGCCTTGTACAGGCGCGGCACGGTCTCCAGGTTGTGGTTGAACACATCCGGCGGCTCGGCAGCGGTGATGTCCAGCGCGACGTCCATGCGGCCACGGTAATCCGGGACCAGGGTTTCGAGCTGCACGTTCGGCGACAACTTGCGGATCTCGCGGATGCAGTCGGCAAAGTGCTGGGCACCGCCGTCGCGCAGGTCGTCGCGGTCTACCGAGGTGATCACCACGTATTTGAGCTTCAGGTCGGCGATGGCGATGGCCAGGCTCTGCGGCTCGTTGACGTCCAGAGGTTTCGGACGACCATGGCCGACGTCGCAGAACGGGCAGCGACGGGTGCAGATGTCACCCATGATCATGAAGGTCGCGGTGCCGCCGGAGAAGCACTCGCCCAGGTTCGGGCAGGACGCTTCTTCGCACACGCTGTGCAGCTTGTGTTTGCGCAGCAGGGCCTTGATGCGGTCGACTTCCGGCGAAACCGGGATGCGCACGCGAATCCAGTCGGGTTTCTTCGGCAGTTCGGTGGTCGGAATGATCTTCACCGGGATACGTGCAACCTTCTCGGCGCCGCGCAGCTTGACGCCGGCTTCAACCTTGGCACGCGGGGCCGGACGCTCGGTGACATCCAGCGTCGGGATCATGGTTTGCACTGCATCAGTAGTCATATCAGTCGATTCCGCCCGTTAGGGTCGTCTGCTCAGCATAGTCGAGGTGTTTGACGAGCTGCGCGCGCAGCCGGGCACTTACCTCGGCAAATTCAATCGATCCTGCGTGATCGCTCAGCTGGGTCATCGCCAGCCCGGCGTAGCCGCAGGGATTAATCCGTCGAAACGGTTCCAGGTTCATATCCACGTTCAGGGCCAGGCCATGAAAGGAACAACCGTGGCGGATCCGCAGACCCAGAGAAGCGATTTTCGCCCCGTCGACGTAGACGCCCGGGGCATCCGGCTTGGCCGCGGCCGTGACGCCGTAGCTGGCCAGCAACTCGATCAGGCAGTGTTCCATGCGGGTGACCAGGTCACGCACACCGAAACCCAGCTTGCGCACGTCAAGCAACAGGTAAGCCACCAATTGGCCGGGACCATGATAAGTCACCTGACCACCGCGATCGACCTGCACCACCGGAATATCCCCCGGCAGCAACAAGTGCTCGGCCTTGCCGGCCTGGCCCTGGGTGAACACCGGCGGGTGCTCGACCAGCCAGATCTCGTCCGCGGCATCGCTGCCGCGTTCGTTGGTGAAGCGTTGCATGGCATGCCAGACCGGCTCGTAAGCCATCTGGCCAAGCTCGCGAAAGCCCAGCGTGCCGGACATCACAGCACCATGTGCACGAAACCGGTGGCCCGCAACTCGCTGTTGATGTCGTACAGCTGCTCTTGACCGGTGGCGATGATGTGCAGCTGGATGGTCGTGTACTTGCCGTTGGTACTCTGGCGCTCGGCCAGGGTCTCGTGGTCAACGGTGGCGTGTTTCTCAAGGATCGCGATGATCTTGTCCTTGAAACCCACACCCGTGTCGCCGATTACCTTGATCGGGTAATCCGCGCAGGGAAATTCGATTTTTGGCGCCTTTACTTCGGTGTCTGTCATGGCGTAACGGCCTCGTAAGCCGTGGCAACGGACATGGCCCCGCTCCGGATTGGAACGGGGCCATGCGAGTCCACACTAATTCAGTTGAACAAGCCGTAGAAGAATAGACGGATGCTATCCCACATGCGGCGGAAGATACCACCCTCGTCGACTGCGTCGAGGGCGATCAGGTCGGCGCTGTGCACCACCTTCTCGTCCAGCTTCACTTCGACTTTACCGATCACGTCGCCCTTGGCGATTGGCGCCATCAGTTGCGGGTTCATGGTCATGCTGGCGGCGAGCTTTTTCAGCTGGCCCTTCGGCAGGGTCAGGGTCAGGTCTTGGGCCAAGCCGGCCTTGACCTGGTTGGTGGTGCCTTTCCAGACAGGTGCCTGAGCCAACTCGGCGCCTTTCTGATAGAAGGTCTGGGTTTCGAAGAAGCGGAAACCGTAGGTCAGCAGCTTCTGGGTCTCGGAGGCACGTGCCACTTCGCTGTTGGTGCCGAACACCACGGCGATCAGGCGCATGCCATCACGCACGGCCGAAGACACCATGCAGTAGCCGGCTTCGTCGGTGTGGCCGGTTTTCAGACCGTCGACGGTCTTGTCGCGCCACAGCAGCAGGTTGCGGTTAGGTTGCTTGATGCCGTTCCAGAAGAACTCTTTCTGCGAGTAGATCGCGTAGTGAGCCGGGTCTTCGTGGATGATCGCGCGAGCCAGCACGGCCATGTCGTGAGCCGACGAATAGTGCTCAGGGTTCGGCAGACCGGTCGGGTTCATGAAGTGGCTGTTGGTCATGCCCAGGTCGGCCACTGTCTTGTTCATCATGTCGGCGAACGCGTCTTCGCTGCCGGCGATGTGCTCGGCGAGCGCAACACTGGCGTCGTTGCCCGACTGGATGATGATGCCGTGCAGCAGGTCGCTGACGGTGACTTGCGAGCCAACCTTGATGAACATCCGCGAACCGCCGGTACGCCAGGCGTTTTCGCTGACGGTCACCGGATCGTTTTCACCGATCTGGCCACGACGGATTTCCAGGGTCGCGATGTACGCGGTCATCAGCTTGGTCAGGCTGGCCGGTGGCAGACGCTGGTCACCGTTGTTCTCCACCAGCACATTGCCGCTGCTGGCATCCATGAGCACATAGGATTTGGCGGCCAATTGTGGTGGCGACGGCATCATCTCGACCGCGAACGCGGCAGGCGAGAGGAGCAGCGGGACTAGCAGGCACAGGCGTTTGGCAAAGGTGGTGATGTTCATCCGTCTCTCGAAATCGCTAATGGAAACTGCCCGAAGGCAAAACTAATCAGACAGCTTTCTAACGAGCTGTCGCGTGTTCAGTTGTTCACTCAGAACCCTTGCCGGGCTTTTGTTCTAAAACGAGCCAACAACCAGGTTCACCCCCCAAAACCGCAAGTGAACCTTCAATCAAGTACTACGTGTTACTCGGCGGTGACCAGGCTCGGCGAACCGAGATTGGCCAGGCGCACGCTGTTCTGCACTTGCTGGATTTCACCCGGCGAGCCGATCGGCCCCAGGCGAACCCGATGCAGTGTCTGTTGATTGCGCACGATCGAGCTGATAAACACCGGAGCGCTCACCATCCCGCTGAGCTTCGATCTCAGGAGTTCTGCAGCGTCCGGGTTGGCGAACGCGCCCACCTGCAGATACTGGCCAGAGGCTTGTGCAGAAGCGTTTTTTTTTGCATCGATCGGCACAGGAACGACCGCCGCGGCGTGTTGCTGCGGCGGTGGCGTCCATTGTTCAACGGTGCCGGCCGAAGCCGTGATCACCGGGGCGTTATTTTGCGCGGTTTTCGGCTCGTTAAGCATCAGCGGTGCCGGACGCCCTTTGGCGGCCCACCATTGCTGCGGGTCGATGCCTTCGACCTTGACCCGGGCCGTACCGGATTCGGCATAACCGAGCTTCTTGGCGGCGGCATAGGACAAATCGATGATCCGGTCAGAGTAGAACGGCCCGCGGTCGTTGACCCGCAATACGACGGTCTTGTTGTTGTCCAGGTTGGTCACCCGAACGTAACTGGGCAGCGGCAACGTCTTGTGCGCGGCACTCATGCCGTACAGGTCATAGACCTCGCCATTGGCGGTGTTCTGGCCGTGGAATTTGGTGCCGTACCAGGACGCCGTGCCCGACGCGACGTAGGACTTGGATTCTTGCTGCGGGAAATAAGTCTTGCCCAGCACGGTATACGGGTTGGCTTTATAAGGACCCGTGTGCAGGGTCGGTGTCGCATCAGGGATGCGCGCTACGTCGACGTCCCACCAAGGCGCACCGTCTTTGTGCGCGCGGTTGATGTCCAGGCCTGGCGTTGCACGCACGACGGCGGGAGAAGACTTTGTTGGCGTCGGCGAGCGGCTGGTCGAACAACTGGCGACCAGCACCGTCAACGCGGCGAATGCCATCAGCTTCAGGGGTTTATTCATAGGCAATGCCCGCATTACTTGACGCCCCGTGCTTGGACCAGCTGTTCAGACAGTTGATGTACGGCCATGGCGTACATCACGCTGCGGTTATAACGCGTGATCGCGTAAAAATTCGTCAGACCCATCCAGTATTCAGGGCCCTTGTCACCTTCCAGGCGGAATGCCGTGACCGGCATATCATCGCGCAGCGCATCATGACTTGACCACCCCAGCGCTCGCAACTCCCCCACGGTTTTAGTCGGTTCGATACCGGTGGTCAAACCCAGGTCCACCTGATCGCCACGCACATCGGCGCGGCTGACCACGGGTTCACCGCCTACCCAGCCGTGACGTTTGAAGTAACTGGCGACGCTGCCGATGGCATCGTCCGGGTTGTTCCAGATATTGATGTGGCCATCACCGTCGAAGTCCACCGCATACGCGCGAAAGCTGCTCGGCATGAACTGCGGCAAGCCCATCGCCCCGGCGTAGGAGCCCTTGAGGGTCAACGGATCGACCTGCTCTTCACGGGCCAGTAGCAGGAACTCACGCAATTCCTTGCGGAAAAATTCGGCACGAGGAGGATAGTCGAAACCCAGGGTCGACAAGGCGTCGACGACCCGGAAATTCCCGGTATTACGTCCGAAAAAGGTCTCGACACCAATGATCGACACAATAACCTGCGCCGGCACGCCGTATTCCTGTTCCGCACGAGCCAGTACCGCCTCGTGCTGACGCCAGAAGTCCACACCACGGGCGATGCGCGCATCGGTGATGAACATCGGGCGGTATTCGCTCCACTGCTTGACCCGCTCGGCGGGCTTCGAGATCGCGTCCAGGATCGACTGCTTGCGCTCGGCTTCGCGGAACACGCCCATCAGCTGCTCACCGGCAAAACCGTAGTCGCGGGTCATTTCACCGACGAATTCGGCCACCTGGGGTGAGCCTTCGTAATCGCCGGCCAACGCGTCCTGCGCTGTGCCAAGGATGCTTACCAGGCCGACCCATGGCGCGTATCGAGTCGCCCAGCCACGCATTACTTGCATTGAAATCTTCACCTTATTCAAACTTGTGCGATCCACTTACGATGGGTATGGATCGACATCAAAACCCCAAACGCTGACAGCAGCGTCACCAGCGAAGTTCCTCCGTAGCTAATGAACGGCAACGGCACCCCCACGACCGGCAACAGGCCACTGACCATACCGATGTTGACGAAAACGTAAACAAAAAACGTCATGGTCAGGCTGCCCGCGAGCAATTTGCCGAACAATGTCTGGGCCTGGGCGGTAATAACCAGCCCGCGACCGATCAACAGCAGGTAAATCAGCAGCAGTGCGCAGATGCCCACCAGGCCGAATTCTTCACCCATGACCGCAATAATGAAGTCGGTGTGGCTTTCCGGCAGGAAGTCCAGGTGCGACTGGGTGCCCAGCAGCCAGCCCTTGCCGAACACGCCGCCGGAACCGATGGCGGCCTTGGACTGGATGATGTTCCAGCCGGTGCCCAGCGGATCGCTCTCCGGGTCGAGGAACGTCAGGACTCGCTGCTTCTGGTAATCGTGCATGACGAAGTACCACATGGCGACAGCCACCGGCACGGCGGCGGCGAGCACGCTGAGGATCCAGCGCCAGCGCAGGCCGCCCATGAACAACACGAACGCACCACCCGCCAGGATCAGCAATGAGGTGCCAAGGTCGGGTTGACGCACGATCAGGATGAATGGCAAGCCGATCAGGAACAAACTGACGCCCACGTGCTTGAGCTGGGGCGGCAAGGTGCGTTTGGACAGGTACCAGGCGATGGTCGCCGGCATCAGGATCTTCATGAATTCCGAGGGCTGGAAGCGGATCACCCCGGGAATATTGATCCAGCGCGTGGCGCCCATGGCGTTGTGGCCCATGATGTCCACCACCACCAGCAACAGCACGCCGAGCACATAACCGACCGGCACCCAACGGGCCATGAACCTCGGCTCGAACTGGGCAATGACGACCATCGACACCAGGCCGATACCGAACGAAGTGGCTTGCTTGGCCAGCAGGTCCCAGCTCTTGCCGCTGGCCGAATACAGCACGAACAGGCTGCCGGCGGCGAGGGTCAGCAACAGGATCAACAGCGGGCCGTCGATGTGCATGCGTTGCAACAGCGTCGCACGACGCCGCATCACATCCTCGCTGGAGAGAATGCGATCGAAATTACTGTTCACGGGCCGTAGCCTCCGCGCTGATTGGGCTGGCGTATTCGGCTTTCAACCGACCGTTCTGGTCCAGGAGCCAGGCATCCATGATTTGACGCACCACGGGTGCCGCAACGCCGGAACCGGACTCGCCATTCTCGACCATCACCGACACCACGATCTTCGGGTTGTCGGCCGGCGCGAAGCCGACGAACAAGGCGTGGTCACGGTGGCGTTCCTGGACCTTGGAACGGTCGTATTTCTCGCCCTGCTTGATCGCGACCACCTGGGCCGTACCACTCTTGCCGGCGATGCGGTATTGCGCACCGAGCGCCGCTTTGCGTGCCGTACCCCGGGCGCCGTGCATCACCTGCTGCATGCCGTGGTTGACCTTGGTCCAGTCGGACGGGTCGCGCAGGATGATGTCCGGCATCGGATTCTCGTCCTTGGGCCGCTCGCCTTCGACGGTCTTGGCCAGATGCGGCCGGTTCCAGATGCCTTTGTTGGCCACCAGCGCAGTGGCCTGGGCGAGTTGCAGCGGAGTCGACTGCATGTAGCCCTGGCCGATCCCCAAAATCAGGGTTTCGCCCGGGAACCAGGCCTGGCGCCGGGTCGCGCGCTTCCATTCCCGGGTCGGCATCAGCCCCGGCGACTCTTCGAACATGTCCAGCGAGACCTTCTGGCCGATGCCGAACTTGCCCATATAGGCCGACAACCGATCGATCCCCAGCTTGTGGGCCAGGTCGTAGAAGTAGGTGTCGTTGGAGCGCATGATCGCCGTGTCCAGGTCGACGTAGCCATCGCCACTACGGTTCCAGTTACGGTATTTGTGATCGTAGTTGGGCAACTGGTAATAGCCGGGGTCGTACACCCGACTCGACGCGGTCACGACACCGGCATCCAGGCCGGCAATCGCCACCGCTGGCTTGATGGTCGAACCCGGCGGGTACAGGCCCCGCAGGACCCGGTTGAACAACGGCCGGTCGATCGAATCACGCA
Organism: Pseudomonas sp. VI4.1; assembly: GCF_002029345.1. Classification (NCBI taxonomy): domain Bacteria; kingdom Pseudomonadati; phylum Pseudomonadota; class Gammaproteobacteria; order Pseudomonadales; family Pseudomonadaceae; genus Pseudomonas; species Pseudomonas sp. VI4.1. The sequence goes on along the minus strand of NZ_MULM01000149.1, from coordinate 22,225 downwards.
GCTCGGCATAGGCCTTGAAGCTGATGCCGGTGACGAACAGGTTCGGATCGAAACTCGGCGCACTGACCATCGCCAGGACTTCGCCGGTTTTCGGGTCCAGCGCCACTACCGCGCCGCGGCGACCGCCCAGTGCGGCCTCGGCCGCTTCTTGCAATTGGATGTCCAGGCTCAGCACGATGTCCTTGCCGGGAATCGGATCGGTGCGCTTGAGCACGCGCAATACGCGGCCCCGGGCGTTGGTCTCGACCTCTTCGTAACCCACCTGGCCGTGCAATTCAGGCTCGTAGAAACGTTCGATGCCCGTCTTGCCGATGTGGTGAGTGCCGCTGTAGTTGACCGGGTCGAGGGATTTCAACTCTTTCTCGTTGATCCGCCCCATGTAACCCACTGAATGCGCAAAGTGCGCGCCCTGCGGATAGTGCCGAACCAACTGCGCGACCACTTCCACACCGGGCAGACGGAACTGATTGACCGCAATGCGGGCGATCTGTTCTTCAGTCAACTCGAACAGGATCGGCACCGGCTCGAACGGCCGGCGCCCCTGTCGCATGCGTTTCTCGAAGATCACCCGGTCCTCGGGCGTCAGTTCCAGCACCTCGACGATCACGTCGAGCACTTGCTGCCAGTCACCGGAGCGCTCGCGGGTCATGCTCAGGCTGAAGCTCGGCCGGTTATCGGCCACCACCACGCCATTACGGTCGAAGATCAGCCCGCGAGTCGGCGGAATCGGCTGCACATGGACGCGGTTGTTTTCCGACAGGGTCGAGTGGTACTCGTACTGAATCACCTGGAGGAAATACAACCGCGCGATCAGCACACAGATCAGCACCACCACCGCAATTGCCCCGAACACGACGCGGCCACGCACCAGACGGGCGTCTTTTTCGTGGTCCTTGAGGCGAATCGGCTGGGGCATGAGGGCAGAACTACTTGTGGTAAGGGTGGCCGGACAGCACTGTCCAGGCACGATACAGCTGCTCGCCGATCAGAATGCGTACCAGCGGGTGCGGCAAGGTCAACGGCGAGAGCGACCAGCGCTGATCGGCCCGGGCACAGACTTCCGGCGCCAGCCCTTCGGGGCCGCCGACCATGAAATTCACCGTGCGCGAGTCCAGCCGCCAGCGATCGAGCTCGACCGCCAACTGCTCGGTGCTCCAGGGCTTGCCGTGGACTTCGAGGGTGACAATCCGCTCGTTCGGCCCGACCTTGGCCAGCATGGCTTCGCCTTCCTGACGGATGAAGCGCGCCACGTCGGCGTTCTTGCCGCGGGTGTTGAGCGGTATTTCCACCAGTTCCAGCGCCAGCTCGGACGGAAGACGCTTGGCATATTCATGCCAGCCTTCTTCCACCCACTTGGGCATGCGTGAACCGACGGCGATCAGTCGCAGTCGCACAGCGGTCCCTTATTGCTGGTCTTTGTTGAGCTTGACGAAGTGCTCATGGGTGTTTTCCGGGCTGTGGTGAGCCGCGTTCAGCGCACGGCTCTGTTCTGCACCAGACCACAGACGCTCCAGGTCGTAAAACTGACGAGCCGAGGCGGTCATCATGTGGACGATGACATCGTCCATGTCCAGCAGCACCCAATCGCTGTCGCCCTTGCCTTCTTCACCCAACGGCTTGACGCCCTGGGCTTTGACGGCTTCGCGGACTTTGTCCAGCATTGCGCCGATCTGGCGGTTGGACGTACCGGTAGCGATGATCATGAAGTCGGTGATGCTCTGCTTTTCACGAACGTCGATGACCTGGATGTCCTGGCCCTTCACGTCTTCCAGGGCTGCTACGGCAACCTTGACCAGTTCTTCGCCACGCAGCTCCGGCCCGGTTGGAGCCTCTACTGGCAGCGGGGCGCTCTTGAACGTGCCTTTGCGCTTTACTTTGGTTTGGTCTTTGTCAGTCATATAAAACTCGTTTTGCTCGTATGTTCAGGCGCTTCAATACACGTTGTTGCTACGTGCCTTGAAGCACTCCTATTCAGTTCGACGCACGGTAAAGTCCGTGCGCATCGATGTAGGCCAGGACCGCGTCGGGCACCAGGAAACGTACCGACTTACCGCTGGCCAGCAGTTGACGGATCTGGGTGGCGGATACCGCAAGCGGTGTCTGCCAGACGAATGCAATCTGTCCGCTCGGCCCTTTGAGGGCCAGCGGGTCGCTCACCGAGCGCGCTGCCAGCAGGTTGCGCAAGGCATCCGGCGGTTCGCTGTCGGCATCCGGGCGTTGCAGCACCAGGATGTGGCAATGCTGGAGCAACTCTTCCCAGCGGTGCCAAGTGGGCAGGCCGCAAAACGCGTCCCAGCCCAAAAGTAGAAAAACCTGGTCCTGCGCGGCCAGTTCGGCACGCATCAGCTCCAGGGTATCGATGGTGTAGGACGGTTTGTCCCGCTGCAATTCGCGGGCATCCACCACCAACGGCGCCACACCGGCCACCGCGCACTCGACCATCGCCAGACGGTCCTTGGCCGACACTTGCGGCGTACCGCGATGAGGCGGCCTGGCGCTGGGTGTCAGGCGCAGTTCATCGAGCGCCAGCGATTCGGCGACTTCCAGCGCACCGCGCAAATGGCCGATGTGCACTGGATCGAACGTCCCGCCCAGCATGCCGATGCGCCGAGGCGCAGGTTCGCGGGTGGTGACCGGGGCGGACGGTTTGAGGTCGCCCAACTCAGACCGACGCCTGGCCGCGCAACTGACCGTCCCCGACCACGATGTACTTCTCGCAGGTCAGACCTTCGAGGCCCACCGGGCCGCGGGCGTGCAGCTTATCAGTAGAAATGCCGATCTCGGCACCCAATCCGTATTCGAAGCCATCGGCGAAGCACGTCGGGGTGTTGATCATCACCGACGACGAATCGACTTCCGCCACAAAGCGGCGGGTGTCTGCCAGGTTTTCGCTGACGATCGAGTCGGTGTGATGCGAGCCGTACTGGTTGATGTGCTCGATGGCCTGGTCCAGCCCGTCGACCACGCGGATCGAGAGGATCGGCGCCAGATATTCGGTGCTCCAGTCATCGATCGTAGCGACTGTCGCGTCGATGATCGCCCGCGTGCGTTCGCAACCGCGCAGCTCGACGCCTTTTTCGCGGAACTGTGCAGCCATCGACGGCAGGAAATCCTTGGCAACGGTTTGATCCACCAGCAGCGTTTCCATCGCACCGCAGATGCCATACCGGTAAGTCTTGGCATTGAACGCGATGCGCTGGGCCTTCTGCAGGTCGGCGTGGGCGCTGACGTAGACGTGGCAAATGCCGTCCAGGTGCTTGATCACCGGCACGCGGGCATCGCGGCTGATCCGTTCGATCAGGCCACGGCCGCCACGGGGAACGATGACGTCGACGTACTCAGGCAAGGTGATCAGCGCGCCAACGGCGGCGCGATCGGTGGTTTCGACCACTTGCACCACGGCCGCCGGCAGATCGGCCTCGGCCAGGCCGCGCTGGATGCAGGCGGCAATGGCGCGGTTGGAATTGATCGCCTCGGAGCCGCCGCGCAGGATGGTCGCGTTGCCGGACTTCAGGCACAGGCTGGCCGCATCGATGGTCACGTTCGGCCGCGATTCGTAGATGATCCCGATCACGCCCAGCGGCACACGCATCTTGCCCACCTGAATGCCTGAGGGGCGATAACTCATGTCGCGGATCGCCCCGACCGGATCCGGCAGCGCCGCCACCTGGCGCAAACCGACGATCATGCCGTCGATGCGTTCCGGGGTCAGCGCCAGACGCTCCAGCAGGGCCGGTTCAAGACCGCTGGCGCGGCCAGCCGCCAAATCCAGCTCGTTGGCGGCTATCAGCTCGGCGCGTGCAGCGTCCAACGCTTGGGCAGCAGCCTCCAGCGCGCGGTTTTTCTGCGCAGTGCTGGCACGGCCGATGACGCGGGAAGCTTCACGGGCAGCGCGACCCAAACGGGTCATGTAGTCAAGAACGGACTCAGTCATGGTCTGAAGTGGTCTTTGATAAGGTCTTGGTAAAGAGTAAAGCGGCAGATTATAGCTGTCGCGTCCCGGGACTAACAGCGGTGACAGGCGGATGGTCGAAATCGAGGGCAATTTGCCGACGTTCAGCCGTGATTAAGCTGCAAATTGTTATCATCACGACCCAATCAGCCCTGATAAACGCCGTTCATCATGACCAACCTGACTGTTCGTGCGTCCGAAACGAGCCTGCCCACGGCACTCCCGGACGCATTTTTCGACCGAGACGCCCAAACACTGGCCCGGGAATTACTGGGCAAAGTGATCCGGCATCGGGTCGGCGAACTCTGGCTGAGCGCTCGAATCATCGAGACCGAAGCTTATTATTTCGAAGAAAAAGGCAGCCATGCCTCCCTTGGCTATACAGAAAAGCGTAAGGCTTTGTTTCTGGATGGTGGTCACATCTATATGTATTACGCCCGTGGCGGTGATTCCCTGAACTTCAGCGCCCAGGGTCCCGGCAATGCGGTGTTGATCAAATCCGGCTACCCCTGGGTCGATGAATTGAGCGGACCGGCGAGCCTGGCGCAAATGCTGTTGAACAATCCGGATGCCCAGGGCCGCCCTCGTCCCTCGCAAAAGCTCTGTGCCGGACAGACCTTGCTGTGCAAGGCGCTGGGCCTGAAGGTGCCGGTCTGGGACGCCAAGCGCTTCGACCATGAAGTACTGCTGGTGGAAGATATCGGGCCCGCCCCCGCCCACATCATTCAAACCACGCGCCTGGGCATTCCCCATGGGCGTGACGAACACCTGATGTACCGCTTCGTCGAGGCCGCCTACGCTGCCTATTGCACGCGCAACCCGCTGCGACGAGGGCAAGTCGAAGGCCGCGATTACTTTTTGCTGTAAACACACCCCCCGCAGGGGCTGACGAGTGAAACGAGGCTGCGATCCTTTGATCTTGCTTTTAAAGGATCAAAAGAACGCAGCCTGCGGCAGCTCCTACCGGGATTATCGATAAGTTGGGAGATGTTTTTTATGGGCCCATGGCTCGATAGCGTGACCGGATGGTTGACGGTCAACCCGCAATGGCTGGCCGCCGCGGTGTTCATAGTGGCCTTTGTGGAATGCCTGGCAATTGCCGGGCTGATCGTTCCCGGCACGGTATTGCTGTTTGCCGTCGCGGTCCTGGCCGGCAGCGGGGCGCTGTCGTTGAGCGAAACCCTGCTGCTGGGGTTCGTCGCAGGCGTGCTGGGCGACATTGTTTCGTACTTCGTGGGGCGACATTTCCATCAGAACATCCGGCGCCTGCCCGGGCTGCGCCATCACCCGGAATGGATCGCCGGGGCCGAAGCCTATTTCCAGCGTTATGGCATTGCCAGCCTGTTGGTCGGGCGCTTTATCGGCCCATTGCGGCCCATGCTGCCGATGGTCGCCGGGATGTTCGACATGCCGTTCCCGCGCTTCGCCGCCGTCAGCCTGCTGGCCGCCGCCGGCTGGAGCGTCGCCTATCTGCTGCCGGGGTGGGCCACCGGCGCGGCGTTCCGCCTGCCGTTACCGGAAGGTTTCTGGCTGCAGGCGGGCATTCGTCGCCGGCAGTGTCGACGGTGATGGTCGGCCTGAGCGCGACCAGCAGCCTGCGCCGCCATCGCCGCGCCACGACCTGGATCAGTTGCATGAGCCTGCTGATCCTGATTGGCCTGTTCATCGGCTATCCGCACTTGACCGCGCTTGATCAGGGCGTGATGACCCTGGTGCAGGAACACCGCAGCCCGACGCTGGATGAAGTGGCGGTCACCTTCACCCTGATCGGTGAGTTCCGCAACATGCTGCTGTTCAGCGCCTTGCTCACCGGCCTGCTATTGCTGTGCCGGCAATGGCGCCAAGCGTTGTTTGCCGGCGGCACCATGCTCTGCACCGCCCTGGCCAATACCGCGACCAAGCAATTCTTCGCCCGGGTCCGCCCGGAAGTGCTGAGCGATCCTTTGACCAGCTACAGCATGCCCAGCGGCCACGCTTCGGGCGCGTTTGCCTTGTTTCTGACCCTGGCCGTGCTCGCCGGTCGCGGACAGCCGCCACGGATGCGCCTGACCTGGCTGCTGCTGGCCTGCCTGCCGGCGCTGTCGATTGCCTTGTCGCGGGTTTATCTGGGCGCGCACTGGCCAACCGACGTGCTGGCCGGTGCGATGCTGGCGGCGTGCATGTGCGCCGCGAGTTTATGGCTAAGCCAGCGTCAGACGCCCCTCAATGCCATGCCGTTCAAGGTCTGGTGGCTGATCCTGCCAGCGTTGCTGGCCTTGTTCAGTTTCTTCGCCCTGCGCCATCTGCCCCATGCAATGTTGCGGTACGCGTACTGACACCACGGGTTCGCCGCTCTATTGGCTAACCGCAAAGAGCGCCCTCCTCGCCACGCTTCAAGGATTTCTCCGACGAGCGTGGCGCTTGATCTGGTGAATCGAATATCGGCGGCGCGACCGCGTTTTTTCAGAACATCAGCCTAGCCAACAATCGAAGTTACATATTCCCTCCTAACTTCCAAGGTCTGAGCCTTTCATGACCAGGAAAATCAATTACATTAAAAGCCATCTTGCCGCAAACCAAGCGCGGTAAATACTTCATCAATGCACGACTTACAAGTCACTTTATCAAGCTCACCGGAAACACGATTAAACACACTAACAAATTTTATCAATCTTATTATAAAAAGCGAGTTTGTCATGAGTCCAAAAACACCCCGCAAACCACCCGTAACAACTCCGCACAAAGCTGTATCAATGAATGAGCCCTCGATAAGGCACGACTTGGATACTTCAGTATTCGTGCCTCATGGAGTTTGGCCAGCCGATGCGAATATTCGTTCGACGTCCAGTCAGGGTCATGTTGCACGCCCGGATATTGATACCCCTCCCTTCCCTTCCATTGAAACAACCGACTTGCCGACTCGCACGATCACCGACTATTCGCAGCGCGATAACTCATTGGACAAATACTGGTTATCGGAGAATTTTCTGCGCGGCATGCAAGCACCGAATGCAGACGGTTTGCGCTTCATCGTCGGGCGCAAATTTGTCGATGTAGACGATCAAGGCGTTATGCATACAGCACATGTCGGCCTTGATGAAAATCTCGGCGCTTATCGAATGAAGTTACTGACGGAGCAAAACCCGTCCGGCCCGGTCCTTTATAAAAACGACGGAAGCCCTACCTGGCGCCTGACAGCGCAGATCAGTGAAAGACCTGCGGTCAACCATGAACCACAGACAGCAAGCGGGTCCGCACCTAAGCGGCCGGCATCGTCAACGAGCGAACAGTCCGCTACAACAGGCACACCTAAACGACCGCGCATTTTCGACACGCCGACTTACATCAATCAAAGACTTTACACCGCATCGTCACGCCCGCCGGACGCGCAGGGTTATCACGAATTCAAGCCAAGGTCGGGGGATGGATCCGGCGCACTATTTGCGCTCGTAGATCGGTTCGGAAACTTCATTCAGGTCGACCCTCCTGCAGGAGGCTTCGGCTCGCAACCCTCCCACCTGAAACACTGGACCGACCAGGAGATCTGGCAGCTCTATGGCATTCAAGGTCGGGATATCGAGCGTTTCCGGAGCGAAGCACAGGTCTCGGGCAAGCCCCCGCAATGGGTCGAACCGAATGTTACGGACGACCCGGTCGTCAACCTGCTGCGCGATTCACTCCACTGGCTGCACCCGACCCTGACCTGGAGCGAACGCAAGGCGCTCTTGCAGTCCTACAACCTGCTGCCGAGCCAGCTGTCTCGCTTGCAACAACACATGAAAACCGAACTGACGCTGCCGCAATGGGCACAAGCGCACAAACGCATGACTGAAGATGTTGGCAATCCACACTACCTCGATCAATTCAGCCATGACATCACCAACGAGCTGAATCTCAAGCGTCATGCCCGGCATGACTGGTATGACCCCGAGACCAGCCTGACCCACGACTTTCGCGAGGTGCTTCTGGTTAAAATGGGTTATCTGCGCAACCAGAATAACTGTCTGTATCGAACTGACATCCCGGCCCTGTTCAGGGGCGACGAGCGCACCCCGTTCGAACTGGCGAACGACAACGCCATGCTTCCTCGCTATGACCACCAACCCGGTGCTACCACCCATAAGCCGATGAGCGCCACCTTCAGCCTCAAGGAAGGTCAGATGTACGCCAGCGCGCCAGACCCTGAGTATTTGCGATTCAACACGCAGACCAACAAATACCCGGGTAAAAGCGCTGACAGCGACAACCGTGACACAAGCGACACGGAAAGCAGCGCCTCCTCCGACTGGTCGGATATCGGAAGCCCGGTCGACTGGGATCGAGAACGCAACTACCAACGCACCAGAGAGCAACAAGAGGTCATGTTTCTATATGCGCTGGATACCCGCAACCTGGAAGTCGTCCCGCATGAAGAAAACCATATGTTCAATTCAACGGCCAGTGACACACCCCCCACCTGGTTCCCCTCGGATAACCACGAAGGATTGATTTCGGTCACGAAGAAAGGGCTGGAAGCAGATCGGATCTGGTTGTTGAACTCGTCCCTGACAAAAGGAGCAAACGTCCATGACATCGAGGAACTGGCCGGCAGGTGGGGCGAACGTATCGAAGCCTCTACTCATGCGGGAGACTCTAATAAACATGAATACGACCTATTGATCGAAAAAGTGGACGCAGCGGGAAAACCGATACTCAGATTGTCGGGCAATAAAGACGAATTCGCCTATGACGTGGTATGGCCCGACCAAACCACTGCTTAATCAACTATCAACCCGGTCATTATTTAAAGGATTAAACAATGGCACAACTTATCGAACCCGCCGTAGAAAGCTCAACCCGCCGCACCATTCAAGTGACGGCGATCAGTGCCTCGGCCAACAATCATGCACCCGCCTCCGGCCGAATCGACACATCCCCCAGTGCACCACCGTTAACGCCTGTGTCGCCGCCAGCGCGGGCCACCAGCCAGATCGACACCTCGCCCAGCGCCCCACCGTTAACACCTGTGGAACAGCCAGCGCCGGACACAGCGGTCCCAGGCCAATTATCCCGTCGCTCACTCAAAATCCTTGATGAGCACTTCGGGGCTTTGCGTTTTGGCAATTCCACCGTCACCCGCGCAGAACTCAAGGCTATGGGCGCGAGGGTGCATGGCCAAGCCATCAGCTCGGCAAATGCGAACATGCCAGCGCCCGACCAAGACTTTCTCGACGGACTGAGTTTCGACTCAGCCAAAGTCGAGGCCCGGGTAAGATCGGCGAAAACCCCAGACAGCAGTACTGTCGCCACACTGTTCTACGAAATTACTCTTAGCCGCTCGGTCGACGCCCCGCCCCTGTTCATTGCCGCCGATCCGCTTACGCCCGCCAGCTCGATGGATCGCCTCAACAAGCTTGGCAATGCCGCGCAAAAAATGGACATACATCACCTCGACACCAACGAAAATCATCCCCGATGGGTCAATCGGGGCAAAAGCCTGGCGAGCGTCACGGGCGTAGGGCTGCAGGCCTACGGAATCTATAGTGGCTTTATAGGGACCCTGGACGCCCTCAAGGCTGGCGACTTGGGCGAAGCTGCGTTTAACAGCGGATCGATTGCGAGTGAGGTCGGCTCATTGATCATCGAACGAGGCCTGGCCAAGGGCGGCGTAACGATGATCGAGAGCGGCTCCGTGGTATTCAGCCGGTTTTCCGCCACATCGGCAGGTGCAGTATTCAGTCGGGGGGCCGGGTTATTCGCCAGCTTGATCACCTTGCCGTTCGATATTGCAAGTGCGGTCAAATCCTTTAATGCGGCCGCGGCGCGCACGGCAAGGAAGCTCAGGACCATTATGTCAGCGGTGGCCTGAGCGTGGCCGGCGCCGGCGTCAGCCTGGTGCTGGGCGCGGTGGCGCAGGCCGGATTCGGAACCCTCGCAGGCGGTCTTGGCCTCGCCGCCGCCGCCGTGCTCATCCTTGGTTCGGAAATCTACCGGGCCGTACGGGTCGTGGATGATATCGATGACTACATAGAACTGACCGCTCACGAACGGTTGCGCTCAGGCTGGTTCGCCTTCACCCGGCAGGAGCTGGATCAGGACGTCATGGATCGCTTCAAGATCGCCAAGGCCTACAGTGACCACACCAAAGAATTGGAAGTGTCCGCAAAGGACTTGCTTGAAGGTGCTTACAAACATTACGTGGAATACGTGATCAACGGCAGCTTCAACATAGAGTTGAAGCCCGTGCAAATCTGGCGCTATCAATGGAACGAGGATGCAGGGGAGCGGCCGTTCGAGCTCGATAAGGTTCCGGTCATCGTTGGCGGGGATGACATCATCGATGCTCGCGATGGGATCGCGCCCAACCTCAAGGGCAGCGTCAAAGGCAGCCCGGGTGAAGACAAAGGTGTTTTATGGCGACTCGGCGATGGCAACGACCAGGTCTTCGGGGTCACGGACCAGCCCAATCTCTTCAGCTATCGGGAGGGCGCCAAGGCACTGACAGGCGGTGACAAGGATGACGGGTTCTACTTCGAAACAACCGAAGAGCAACTGAACCGGCCACTGAAACCTGCACGGACCAGTACTCTTGAGGGGGGCGAGGGTTCGGACACGCTGGCCTTCGAGGGCACCCTCCCCGCCAAGGATACCCGCCATGTCGGTTACGACATCAATCTGCAGACCGGCAAGGTTGCCTTGCGAAACCACGACCCTGCGACAGACGACATCCTGATCGCGCAGGTCAAATCCATCGAAAACATCTCGACCTTGCGACGCGGCTCAAACCGGGTCACCGGGAGCGACATGGCCGATCGGATCTCGGCCAACGGTAACGACCACATCAATGCCGGACCAGGTGATGACAGCATCGCCATCCGCGGGGCGGACTGCCGGGTTGATGGCGGCCCCGGGACGGATCGTTACTACATTGCCGAAACATCTGCCCAGGCAACGATTATCGAAGATGGAGAACAACCGAGCCTCATCGCGTTCGGCTGGCCAATGGAGAGGATTCAACGCTGGCGGATCGTCGACAGCTCGCTGGTCGTCAGCTCGTTGCGCGGCAAGGATGGCGAACTTCCCGAACACGTGTTGACCATCGAGAATGTCTACAAACCTGTCGACGGTCAGCGTCAAGTGAACAATAGCCAGTTGCAATTCAGAACCCGGGACGGTTATGGGCTGGTTCCTCAGCTACCTGCTCATCTGACTGATTCACTCCCTCACGACATCGAATGCACAGTGACCGTCATCGGTGACCGCGCGCCTGCTCCGCAGATCGTCAACAGCGGGGCCGTTGTGATCGCTGAACAGGAATCAAGGCACCACTTTGTTTCACGCGATGGCCGCAGGGTCGATTTTTTTGCGAAAGCCAACACGCCTGAAACATCCAGAACCCTTCACCTTGATTACAAATACGAAGAGATATTGGACATCAAGTACAATTACGAGGTAGAGGCGCACGAAGGTGTTACGGGCGATACATTTCTGAGTTATAGCAACTTCCGTATATGGTTTTATCTTCCATCGAAGATAATCGTTTTCGTGGATTTCATAAGCGAAAACCAACAGAAAAAAACGTCAGCCAACGGTTTTCCAAATATCAAGACTGCCGACATACAGGGCGTGCATGACATCGTGCTGGTTATGCAGGACGGCGAATCCTATCGATTGACCCACCCGTACATTCCCTTTCAAGAGGATGCCGCCGCCCCGGGTTACAAAATACGTTCCGGCGCAGCGTGCCTGAGGCGTCGACACGGCAACTACAGATTTATCCGACCACAACGGATCAAACCCTTCTTGCTCGCAGCCACCCCTCAGAAGATTAACTTTCCATCAGCTTCCCTTGCCGGTATCCATGCGCTGCACGGCCAAGCCTCGTCCTATGATGTGTATCCCGCCAGCAATACAACTTTTAGCCTGTCGACACCAGGCGCCGTGACACAAACCTCCAATGCATCGACCTGGACCATCTACAGTTCAGAACTGACAGAAACCGTAACACGCAACGAAATACAGCTGACGTCGGAAAACCTGCAAGTCGGTAGCGCAGTGATCGAGTTGCCGAGCCTGGACCACCCGGGACCGGTGGAGTCCATCAGCGTGGCGACTTCGTCCGGAAATATCTACTCAGTCGAACTTTTATTTGAAGTGCTGCAACTCTACCTGATCAACGCACAAGGCTACACCAGCGTCGATGCCTTGTTGGCTGACATCCGTGCGCACCAGGAGCGAAACGAACTGGCCGTAAAAGTGAACGTTAACAATATTGGCGTCACATCACGAATTGGCGCCAGGGTGTATTACAACTCGACGAACGATTACTGGGGTATCGATACGGACCTGACGTTGCGCATCAAACCCGAGGATTTGATCATAGAACCGGCCCAGAACACTTGACCCCGAAATAACCGACTTGGCAATGCAGACCCGGCGTGACGTTTATCGGCACGCCGGCGCTTGCCTCATTCAGCCGACGGACTGGCTGACCTGAGCCAGCGCCTCATGCAAACAACTCCCCTTGCAACTCATCCAGCAGCGCCTGGATCGCGTCCAGCCGCTGCTGCGGATCGTCAAGTTGAAGCAGGTCAATCTTGTCCAACTCGGCGAATGGCAGCAGATACGCCAACTGATTGGCCAGCGACTGTTGCCCGGTCGCTTCGTTGCCCATGTTCAGCGCTTCGACCATCGGGTGTTCCGCCAGAGCCTTGAGCAGCGCAACCAGGTCGGCATCCTCGTCCTGGAGCGGTTGTTCGGGTTCGTCTTCCAGCCATTCGACCTCGGCGACAATCAACTGATCGCGCTGCACTTCGGTGCGCACAACGTGGAAACGCCGCCCGCCCTGCACCCGAATGCCCAGCAAACCATTGTCCTGCTGCTTGAAATCGGTGATCAGCGCTTCGCACCCGACCAGCGCATAGCCCGCCGGAGCGATGCCGACTTCTTCGCCATCGAGAATGCACACCACGCCGAAGCCGCCGCCCTGTTTCATGCAGCGGCCAATCATGTCCAGGTAGCGCGCCTCGAAAATCTGCAAGTCGAGGATGCAGCCAGGAAACAGCACCGTGTTCAGCGGAAAAAGCGGCAAGCTCATAGACATTTCCTTACACCACCATCGACACCGCCAACGGCAGGAACACCGCCGTGGCCACGCCCATCAGACTCATCGCCAGCGCCGCGAAAGCGCCGCACTCTTCACTTTCCTGCATCGCCACCGCCGTGCCGACCGCGTGGGCGGTCATCCCCAGAGCCATGCCGCGGGCTTCGGGACTGTGGACGCCGAGCAGGGTCAAAAGACTCGGCCCGAAAATCGCACCGATCACCCCGGTGATCAACACGAACACCGCCGCCAACGCCGCGACGCCACCGATCTGCTCGGCCACCAGCATGGCAATCGGCGAGGTCACCGACTTGGGTGCCATGGTCATCAGGATCATGTGTTCGGCGCCAAACCACCAGCCCAGCAACACGCCCATACCTGTGGCGACCACGCCACCTATCACCAGCGTAGTAAATATCGGCCAGAACAACTGCCGAATCCGTCGCAGATTGAGGTAAAGCGGCACAGCCAGTGCGACTGTTGCGGGGCCGAGCAGGATGCTGAGGATCTCGGTGCTCTTGCGGTATTCGGCGTAGGTCAGGCCGCAACCCACCAGCACACCGATCACCAGCAGCATGGACACCAGCACCGGCTGCAGAAAGATCCAGCGGGTTTTCTCGAACGCCGCCAGCACCAGTTGATAGGCGCCCAGGGTCACGCCAATGCCGAACAACGGATGATGAATCACCGACGTCCAGGCCCCGTGCCAGTCGAAGATCATTGGCCATCCTCGTGCGGAGCGTGACGCTTGATCATGCGTTGCATCAAGACACCGGCAAACGCCAGGGACAGCACCAGCGACAGCACCAGCGCGCCGACGATGGCCCAGAAATCCGCCGCGATATCGGCGGCGTACACCATCACGCCCACGGCCGGCGGCACCAGCAGCAACGGCAGGTAACGCAGCAGACTGCTGGCCGCCAGGTTCAACGGCTCACCCACCTGGCCACGACTGATCAAAAACACCAGCAACAGCAGCAGGCCGATGATCGGCCCCGGCAGCACCGGCACAAACAAATGGTTGAGGGCGGTGCCGAGCAATTGGAACAGCACCAGCCAGGTCAGGCCACGTAACAACATCCTTCATCTCCCGCAAAACCCGTCACCCGCAGTGACGGGTCGAACATTATAAGCATGCCGACGCTATGGATCGGCATTCGCAAATAGCATGGACAGTTGACCGGAGCCATTTGCCATGTTGATCTAAAGTGGTAATCCGGGAGGTCAAATCCCCCCACCTCAAAAACTATAAAACCGATGAACCCAAGGAGAGTCTCAATGCCCTATGTTCCCGTTGCAGAGCTCAAAGATTATGTCGGCAAGGAACTCGGACGTTCCGAATGGCTCACCATCGATCAGGCGCGTATCAACCTGTTCGCCGAAGCCACTGGGGACTACCAGTTCATCCATGTCGACCCGGTCAAAGCCGCGCAAACGCCATTTGGCAGCACCATTGCACACGGTTTCCTGTCACTGTCGTTGATCCCCAAGCTGATGGAAGACATCCTTGTCATGCCTGAAGGCTTGAAAATGGTGGTCAACTACGGCCTCGACAGCGTGCGTTTCATTCAGCCGGTCAAGGTCGACTCGAAAGTGCGACTCAAGGTCGAGCTGACCGAAGTCACCGAGAAAAAACCCGGCCAATGGCTGCTCAAGGCCACCGCCACCCTGGAAATCGAAGGCTCGGAAAAACCGGCGTATATCGCTGAACCCCTGTCCCTCTGCTTCGTGTAACCCATCCCGGAAGCGAAGCAGCTCATGCTGTTTCGCGCCCTCTCCTTTCTCCTGGCTATATAAGGGCACAGAGCTGCGGCATACTCGGTCGCCTAATTGCCCGGATCCCGCTATGCGCTCACTAGCACTCCTTGCCCTGACCCTGTTGCTCACCGCTTGCGGCGATGGCGAATCACTGTTGCCTCCCGACGCCCGCCTGCCGGATGGCGGTCGCTATCGCGGCGATCTGGTCAATGGCTTGCTGCAAGGCCAGGGCCGCGTCGATTATCCGAACGGCAGCTGGTATGCCGGCGGGTTCGACCAGGGCCAATGGCATGGCCAGGGCGAATGGCACGGCAGTAACGGCGAAGTCTATCGCGGGTCCTTCAATCAGGGGCTGTTCGACGGCAAGGGGCAACTGAGCACCAGCGGCAGCAGCTATTCCGGCGGCTTCAAAGGCGGGCGCCGGGACGGTGAAGGTACCCTCAAAGAAAACGGCATGACTTATCGCGGGGAATTCAAGGCCGATCAATACTCCGGGCTCGGGCGTCTAGAGCTCGAAGACGGCAGCTCGTATCAGGGCCAGTTCGCCCACGGCAAACCCAATGGCGAAGGCCAGCGTGGCGATGCCAGCGGCAATCAGTTCACCGGCCATTTCGTCGACGGCCAGCTGGAAGGCAACGGGACCTTCAATAGTGCCGATGGCGACATCTACGTCGGTGGTTTCAAGAACAATCAACTGCACGGCAAGGGCCGCTACGAGAACGCCGACGGCGATGTCTGGCTCGGCCTGTTCAAGGAAGGTTCGCTCAATGGCAAGGGCGAGATGATCGGCGCCGACGGCAGCCACTATATCGGCCATTTCAACGACTGGCGTTTTACCGGCCAAGGCCGATTGAACCTGCCCGATGGCAGCTTCTATATCGGCCAGTTCGACGTCGACAATTACAACGGCCACGGCACACTGGTGCTGACCGATGGCACGGTGCAGAGCGGTACATGGGTCAACGGCCAGCGCGTGCGCGATGCCGGCGGCAAGTTACTGCCCGACCCGCTCGAGCTCGGCTTGCTGGCCCAGGGCCGCCTGCTCGACGACGCGCTGGCCAACATACCGGCCTCGACCCCGGCGATCGAGCTGTACACCCTGACGCTCGGCGGTGACGGCAAGCAAAGCGTGTTCCTGCGCGAGTCCGATTACGTCAGCAACATGCTCGCCAGCCGCTTCGGTGCCTTTGGCCAGATCCGCCTGGTCAACCATCGCGACCACCTTGTGGACCGGCCGATGGCTACCCGGGAAAACCTGCGCCGCGCCGCCCTGACGCTGGCCGAGCGCAGCGGCCCGGAAGATCTGATTTTCCTTTACCTGACCAGCCACGGCACCAGCGAGCATGAACTGGTGCTCGACCAGCCGCGCATGGAGCTGTCCGACCTGCCGGCCGATGAACTCGCTGCCGTCCTGGCACCGCTGAAAAATCGCGACAAGATCATCGTGATTTCGTCCTGCTACTCCGGCGGCTTCATCCCGGCCCTGAAAGACGAACGCACCCTGATCATGACGGCCTCGCGAGCCGACCGGGTGTCTTTCGGTTGCTCTGAACAAGCCAACTTCACTTACTTTGGCGATGCCTTGTTTGCCCAGGCGCTGAACCAGACCGACGACCTGGAACACGCCTTCAAGCTGGCCAGCGCCACCGTGGTCGAGCGCGAACTGGCAGACAGCTTCGAGGCGTCCGAGCCGCAGATCTGGGCCCCCAAAACCGTGCTCTCGCACTGGCAACTGCTGCGCAAACAGCAAGCACGAAAGGCATTGCAAAGTGCCTCTATCCCCAGCAAGGATGCAAAGAGCAACTAAGCTGAACAGTATCAAGGGAGAAACACTATGTACTTGACGCCTCAGCACGTATTGCTTGCCGGAGCTACCGGTTTGACCGGTGAGCATCTTCTCGACCGTCTGCTCAATGAGCCCACGATTACGCGAGTATTGGCGCCATCACGCCGGCCATTGGCCAAGCACCCTCATCTGGAAAATCCGGTCGGCGACCCGTCGGTGTTTCTGCCGCAATTGAACGGTCGCGTCGACATCGCCTACTGCTGCCTCGGCACCACGATCAAGCAGGCCGGTTCGGAACAGGCGTTTCGCGCGGTGGACCTGGACATGGTGGTGGCGTTCGCCAAACGTGCGCGGGAGATGGGCGCACGGCACCTGATCGTGATCAGTGCCTTGGGGGCCGATCGCAGATCCTCGATTTTCTACAACCGGGTCAAAGGCGAGATGGAATACGCATTGCGCGCGCAGGACTGGCCGCAACTGACCATTTGCCGACCTTCGTTGCTGCTGGGCGAACGCCTTGAACCGCGGATGGCCGAGCAATTCGTTGGGCCCTTGTCCCGCTTGATCCCCGGCAAATATCGCGGCATCGAAGCCTGTCAACTGGCTCGCGCCATGTGGCGGCTGGCGCTGGAAGAACAGGATGGGCTGCGGATTGTCGAGTCGGATGAGTTGCGCAAGTTAGGCAAGTAGTCAGGTGGCGTCTGAAATGACGCCTTCGCTTGTAGGAGCGAGGCTTGCCCGCGAAGGGCGCGACGCCGATCCAAAGCCGAACGCTACAAGCCGCCAGTCGCCTGAAAACTGACTCCTATCACAGTCAACAGCGACAACGGCAACAACAATGTATCAAGCAAGGCGCTGGCCGGCAGGTCGATGCCTGGGTAGGCAGGCGCTTCTGCGCCAAAACGGTCCATGGCGCAGCAACCGCCATTCATGGCATACAAATCCAGTCGAGTCCCCGAGTACACCACCGGCGCCCCCGGCTTGGCGGCATCCAGCGTGCGCACCGTGGCGCAGCCCGCCAGTTGCAACGCCAGCACCATCACCAGCAACTTATTCATCGCTGGTCAGATGGTGCTCGCCCCAACGCGGCAGCATGTCCTGGGGAATGTTCAGCAGGTTGAGAATCCGCGCCACGACGAAGTCGATCAGGTCATCGATCGTTTGCGGCTGATGATAGAAGCCGGGCGATGCCGGCAAAATCGTCACGCCCATGTTCGACAACTTGAGCATGTGCTCCAGATGGATGCTCGAATACGGCGCCTCGCGCGGCACCAGGATCAACTGGCGACGCTCCTTCAGCGTGACGTCGGCAGCACGCTCGATCAGGTTATTGCAGGCTCCCGTCGCAATGGCCGACAAGGTACCGGTGGAACACGGCACCACCACCATTGCCGCCGGCGCGCCGGAGCCCGAAGCCACTGGCGACATCCAGTCTTCCTTGCCGTACACCCGAATCTGCCCGGCGGCCGCGCCGGTGTATTCGGTGAGGAAGGCCTGCATCATTTGCGTCTTGGGTGGCAACGTAACGTCGGTCTCGGTGGCCATCACCAGTTGCGCCGCCTTGGAGATCAGGAAGTGCACCTCGCGGTCCTCGCGAATCAGGCAGTCCAGCAGGCGTAAACCATACTGGGCGCCCGAAGCGCCGGTCATCGCCAACGTGATGCGTTCCGGACCATTGTTCATTGCAGCGCCTCGGCGAGTTTGCCGTGCAGGCCGCCGAAGCCGCCGTTGCTCATGATCACCACGTGGGTGCCGGGCTGGGCCTGGCTCTTCACGCGCTCGATGATACCTTCCAGCGAGTCGCTGACGATCGACGGCACCGTGCACAACGCGGCGGTTGCGCCCAGGTCCCAGCCAAGGTTGGCGGGCGCGTACCAGATCACCTGGTCGGCATCGACCACGCTTTCCGGCAAGCCATCACGGTGAGCGCCGAGCTTCATGGAATTGGAGCGCGGCTCGATGATCGCAATCAACGGCGCGTCGCCGATGCGCTTGCGCAGGCCGTCGAGGGTGGTGGCGATGGCGGTCGGGTGATGCGCGAAGTCGTCGTAAATAGTGATGCCCCTGACTTGCGCGACGATTTCCATCCGTCGCTTCACGCTTTTGAAGGCACTCAGCGCGGCGATGCCCATGGACGGCACGACGCCGACGTGACGGGCCGCCGCTAAAGTTGCCAGCGCGTTGGCCACGTTGTGCTGGCCGGTCATGTCCCACTCGACGACGCCCTGGGCGACGCCTTCGAACATCACTTCGAATGTCGAACCGTCTTCGCTCAGCAACTTGACCTGCCACTGACCGCCAGCACCGGTGGTTTGCACTGGCGTCCAGCAGCCCATTTCAATAACGCGCTGCAAGGCAGGCTCGGTGGTTGGATGAATCACCAGGCCTTCGCTCGGAATTGTCCGCACCAAATGGTGGAACTGCCGCTCGATGGCTGGCAGATCGGGGAAGATATCGGCGTGATCGTACTCAAGGTTGTTCAGAATCGCGGTGCGCGGGCGGTAATGCACGAACTTGGAGCGTTTATCGAAGAAGGCGCTGTCGTATTCGTCGGCTTCGATGACGAAGAAAGGCGTGTCACCCAGGCGCGCCGACACCGAGAAGTTCTGCGGCACGCCGCCGATCAGGAAGCCCGGGCTCATGCCCGCATGCTCCAGCACCCACGCAAGCATGCTGCTGGTGGTGGTCTTGCCGTGAGTACCGGCAACGGCCAGCACCCAGCGACCTTGCAGCACGTGATCCGCCAGCCATTGCGGGCCGGAGACGTAAGGCAGGCCTTTGTTCAGCACGTATTCGACGGCCGGGTTGCCGCGGGACATGGCGTTGCCGACCACCACCAGATCCGGGGCCGGATCGAGCTGCGCCGGGTCGTAGCCTTGGGTCAACTCAATGCCCTGCGCCTCCAGCTGAGTGCTCATCGGCGGATAGACGTTGGCGTCGGAGCCCGTCACGTGATGACCCAGCTCTTTGGCCAGAACCGCCATCGAACCCATGAAAGTGCCGCAGATACCAAGAATATGAATGTGCATAGTCGACCTCGTAAAACATGGCCGCAGGTTAGCGTAGGGTGGGAAAATTCGCACTCAGTGTTTGAAGATCACCGCCGTCTCTGTCGGAGCGAGGCTTGCCCGCGAAGGCCATTACGCGGTTTAACGGATGGACCGCGTTATCGTTTTTCGCGGGCAAGCCTCGCTCCTACAGGGGCGGCGTGGCCTAGCGGGCGATACCGTGTTTACGCAATTTTCTATAGAGGGTATTGCGGCTCACACCCAGCTGTTCCGCCGTGTGGGTCATATGCCAACGTGTCTGCTCCAGCGCATTGAGCAGCGCCAGCCGCTCGGCATCCTCCAGCGGATGCTCGGACGGCGCTTCGACGGCCACCACCTGCGCCGGCCGAGCCTGGCGAATCATCGCAGGCAAATCCTCCAGCCCGATCCGCCCGCCTTCACACAATGCGGCCAACGTACGCAGCACATTGCGCAACTGCCGCACATTCCCCGGCCAGGCAAACCCCAGCAACGCCTGGCGTGCCGGTGCGTCGATGATCACCGTTTCGCCGCCTGCCTCTTCGGCCAGCAAAAAATCGAGCAGCTGGGATTTATCACTGCGCTCGCGCAACGCCGGCAGTGCCACTTCCAGCCCATTGAGCCGGTAATACAAATCCTCGCGGAAGCTGCCGTCCTGTACCCGTTCCAACAGATTGCGGTGAGTGGCACTGATGATTCGGACATTGACCGACTCCGGCTCGCCGCCGATCGGTACCACCTGACGATCTTCCAGCACCCTTAACAGCCGGGTCTGCAAGGCCAGCGGCATGTCACCGATTTCATCGAGAAACAAGGTGCCGCCATCGGCCTGCTGCAACTTGCCGCGCATGCCTTCCTTGCGCGCCCCGGTGAAACTGCCGCCGCGATAGCCAAACAACTCGCTCTCGATCAGGCTTTCGGGAATGGCTGCGCAATTGAGCGCGACGAAGGCTTTTTCGGCCCGTTGACTGGCGTGGTGCACGGCTTTGGCGAAAGCCTCCTTGCCGGACCCGGTTTCGCCGTTGATCAGCACTGGCACGTCACGCTCGAAGACTCGCAGGCACTTGCGAAAATCGTCCTGCAAGGCCGTGTCGCCCAGACAGATCCCGGACAGCCGGGGACGCTCGGCAACCATCGGACTGCGCACCAGCGGCTCCGGAATGCTACGTGGTTGCCCTCGCAGCAAGGCAAACAGGCTCCGCCCGTCACGGGTGCGCAGCGGCCAACTGGCGCTGGCATTGACGCTCGCACGGCCGAGCAGTTCGTCCAGCGAGCAATCGAAAAGCGCCTCGACCGGTTTGCCCAGCAATCCACCGCGAATATGTCCCAACAGGTTCAGTGCGCTCTGGTTGACGGCGCTGATTCGCCCTTCCCCGTCGAATGCCAGCAGTCCTTCGCTGAACAAGCCGACGGATTCGGCCTGAAGATGAAAGCGCAGCAACCATTGATTGTCGAAATACCGCAGGAAATAGCAACTCTCGATCATCTTCGCCGACAGGTTGACCAGGGCCATGGTGTGGAACTGGCTCTGCCGCGAAACTTCATGGCGCGCCGAGGACACGTCGAGCACCGCCAGCAGTTCACCATGAGGATCGAAGACCGGGCTTGCCGAGCAGGTCAGACCTGTATGGCGACCGCGAAAGTGTTCGTCCTGGTGGATGGTCAGGGACTGACGCTCCACCAGGCAAGTGCCGATACCATTGGTGCCTTCACAGGCTTCGCTCCAGTCGGCGCCGAGCCAGAGCCCGGCGCGTTCGAAGATTTTCCGCTCGGCCGGCGCGGTGACGCAGTTGAGAATGACCCCGCGGGCATCGGTGAGCAGCACCGCGTGGCCGGCACCGGAGAGTTGCTGATGCAGGCTGGACATTTCATTGCCGGCAATGTGCAACACCTGCTGCAAGCGTTCGCGACTTTCCAGGAGGCGCCCATGTTCCAGCACCGTCGGGGCCATGGTCAGGGCCGGGTCGAGGTGGTAGTCCTCAAGACAGCGCAGCCAGGAGCGGGCAATGGATGGATCGCTGCCAGGCCCCTGCAGGTGTGATTTTCCCTGAGTGACGGTCAAGACTTGCTGGGCATGGCGACTCAAATGGTTGTCGTGCATTTCTTATTGTTCTCTCCGAGCGGTTTACACCGCCACCGAGCATCCTCCAGCCGAGCTTGCATTGCAATGCTGGCAGGACCACCCGGTCACAAGCTGTGCCATAACCGGTACAAAGTGTCACAGAGGCTGTACCGAAAGCGTCACAGGCTGCGGCCGCCTGTCCGACAAAAATCGCGCAAGGCCTTGATTTCCCTGAGTTGCAGCGCAGTGGCCCGACCTTTGCTCTACGCTTATAACAAGCGCACATGCGCTCTCCCTTATAAGCACAAAAGCCAAGGAGAAATCACCATGCGTTACGCTCACCCCGGTACTGAAGGCGCTATCGTTTCGTTCAAGAGCCAATACGGTAACTACATCGGCGGCGAGTTCGTCGCGCCTGTCAAAGGTCAGTACTTCACCAATACCTCGCCAGTAAATGGCCAACCGATTGCCGAATTCCCGCGCTCCACGGCCGAAGACATCGACAAGGCCCTGGACGCTGCCCACGCGGCTGCCGATGCCTGGGGCGCCACGTCCGTCCAGGCGCGCTCGCTGGTGCTGC